>JBLHWH010000001.1:0-73436 GCA_047628935.1 Halioglobus sp.
ATCGCTGACGAATTGTTATACACATATGCGATTCCTCCACTCATACCAGCTGCAAAATTCTTTCCTATTTTGCCCAAAACAACAGCTATCCCACCTGTCATATATTCGCATCCATTATCCCCAATACCTTCAACGACGGTCTTTGCACCACTATTTCGCACACAAAACCTATCTCCTGCTCTACCATTGATATATGCTTCTCCTGAGGTAGCTCCATAAAGTGCCACGTTACCGATAATAATATTCGAAGCTGCATCATAACTGGAACCCCTGTCTGGTGAGACGACCAACTTTGCGCCACTCAGCCCTTTACCAAAGTAATCATTTGCCTCTCCTTCTAATCTGAAAAATATTCCTCTGGCGGCAAACGCACCAAAGCTCTGTCCTGCCGATCCTCTAAATCTATATGTAAGACTATCAGGCAACATACCTACTGACCCGTAAATCTTTGCTATTTCATTGGATAACATAGTCCCCACTGCACGATCCGTGCTCTTTATAGACATCGCACCTTCGTACGTCTTTTGATGCTTTATTGCCAATGCTGAGTATTTAATCAGTTTGTGATCTAGCACATCATCCAGCCCATGGTCCTGTGATTTGGATTGATAGAGCGTTTCATTCAGTTTATTTTCTTCTTGGAATAATAGTGGTGTGAAATCAACATTTGAAGTTTTCCAATGCCTGTTTTCATTTTCTATCTCGAGAAGATCGGTTCTTCCTACAAGTTCATTCACTGAGCGTACACCAACTGATGCCATGATCTCTCTCAAGTGTTTTGCTAAGAACTGAAAGTAATTAACGACATGCTCAACCTTCCCATCAAACTTCTTTCGGAGGTCTTCATCTTGAGTTGCAATACCAACTGGACAAGTATTGAGGTGACATTTTCTCATAAGTATGCACCCTTCTACAACCAATGCAGCAGTGGCAATTCCCCATTCTTCAGCACCGAGCATAGTGGCAATTGCCATATCTCGACCCGTTCGGATCTGTCCGTCCGTTTGTAATACTACTCTATCTCTCAGTCCATTTTTCACCAATGTTTGGTGGGTTTCAGATAAACCAAGCTCCCATGGTAATCCTGCATGTCGTACCGAACTCAATGGTGATGCTCCTGTACCTCCATCATATCCTGAGATTAAAATGTGATCTGCATGCGCTTTTGTAACTCCACTTGCTATGACTCCTACACCCGCCTTTGATACTAACTTTACACTGATTCTAGCTTTACGATTCGCATTTTTGAGATCAAATATTAACTGAGCTAAGTCTTCAATACTATATATATCATGATGCGGCGGCGGTGATATCAATCCTACTCCAGCAGTACTGTATCTGATCTTTCCGATGTATTCATTCACTTTATGTCCAGGCAATTGACCACCTTCACCAGGTTTGGCACCTTGAGCCATTTTGATTTGTAGTTCAATAGCATTGGTTAGGTAGTTGATCGTTACTCCGAATCTACCAGAGGCCACTTGTTTGATCGCTGATCTTTCCCAGCTTCCATCTTCGTTTTTGGCAAATCGTTTTTCGTCTTCTCCTCCCTCCCCGCTGTTACTTTTACCACCTATTCTGTTCATAGCTTTCGCCAATGTAGAATGTGCTTCATGTGAAATAGAGCCTAAAGACATCGCTCCTGTGGCGAACCTTTTCATGATTACAGTTTCACTTTCTACTTCAGAAATCGGAATGGACGATTGTCCAGCTTTGATCTTAAAATAACTGCGGAGTGTACTACTATTATGCTCTAACTTATCTATCGCTTCCGCAAATTTTTGATAGGTAGGATAGTGGTTGGTTTTGGTGCTATGCTGGAGTAAATGTATGGTTTGTGGATTGAAGAGGTGGTACTCACCCCTTCGCTTCCATTGGTAATTTCCAATGTCAGGCAATATATCATATGCTTTGGCAAATGCTAGATCATGCTTAGCTTGATTTTCTCTTGCTAGTTGATCAAAAGTCAAGCCTTCTATTCTCGAAATTGTCCCTTTGAAACATTTGTCTATTACCTCAGTAGATATTCCTAATGCCTCAAAAGTCTGTGCTCCTTTATATGAGCCGAGCGTAGAAATTCCAAGTTTTGACATGATTTTTAGCAATCCTTTTCTGACTGCTTTGATATATTTCTCTTCACCTTCTTCGGGGCCTATACCCTTAGAATTAGCTAATTTCCTTGTAGTTTCCAATGCCAGATATGGGTAGACGAAGTCACCTCCGAAAGACAATAGCGTTGCCACATGGTGTGTCTCCCATGCATCTCCTGCCCTTACGATTATTGTAACCTCTTTTCTCAGTCCTTTGCTGATTAGTAGCTGATGCAATGCTCCTGTAATTAATAAACTTGACACATTGATATTATCATTATCAATACCCAAGTCACTAAGACAAATGATCCTGACATCATCCTCTATCGCCTCTAATGCCAATTTGCATATTGAATCTATAGCTAATTCTAATGAACTTCCTTTTTTATATACGGTTGATAATTCTCTAGCTTCGAATTCGTCTAATTCATTTCCCAGAATATTAGAATATTGGGTACCATCTAATACGGGATGTTCTGTTCTAATTACTCTTGCTTCTTCGTCATCAATTCCTATAATTCTACTACTATTACTGATTACAGTAGATAGGGACATGTAGAAGTTTTCTCTCAAAGAATCGATTGGCGGATTGGTTACTTGAGCAAATTGCTGTTTGAAATAATTGGCAATATGTTGAGAGATTTTTGATAATACCGCCAAAGGAATATCTGAGCCCATTGATCCAATTGGTTCTTTGGTCGTGTTCATCATAGCATCCAAAATCAGCTGCTCGTCTTCGAGTGACATACCATATGCTATCTGTCGAGTATGTAGTGGTAAAATTGATTCCTCTACCAGTGGTTTTACAGGCAAATCTTCGATCTTCATCGACATCTTATCGAGCCATGTTCTATATGGCTTTCTGTTGCATATTCTTTCTTTTAATTCTTCATCAGAGATAATTCTATTTTCATCAAGATCGGCGACTAGCATCTTACCAGGTTGGAGCCTTCCTTTTTTGATGATTTTTGCTGGGTCGATATCTAGACAACCTGCTTCACTTCCCAAAATCAGGAAATTATCATCTGTCAACAGATACCGTGATGGTCTTAGCCCATTCCTATCTAGTGTAGCTCCGAGTACAGTACCGTCGGTAAAACAGATCGATGCTGGCCCATCCCAAGCTTCTAGTACACCATCATGATATTCATAGAATGCTTTTTTATAATCTTCGATGTGCTCATTATTCTGCCATGCCTCGGGGATCATCATCATGATCGTGTGTGGTATTGAGCGACTGGCTTTCAATAGAAAATCTACAACATTATCAAAGTTGCCACTATCAGATGAAAATGGATCACAAACAGGAAATGTAGAAACAAGGTCTGGTCTATCTTTTGATACTAATTCCATATTTTTTTCTCTGGCTTTCCATCCATTGAGATTTCCTTGTATAGTATTGATCTCTCCATTATGCGCTATACATCGAAATGGCTGAGCCAACTTCCATTTAGGTATAGTATTGGTACTAAATCTACTGTGTACGATAGCGATAGCGGAGTGGATAGCATCATCTTGAAGGTCTAAAAAGTATGACCTTAGCTGTGTAGCCATCAACATTCCTTTGTAGACGATCGTCTTAGATGACAATGACGCGATATAGAAATCATCTGTCAGTCCTTTCCCACTAAAGTATATTTCCTTGAGTATTTGATTTCTTAAGAAGTAGAACCTTCTTTCGATAGCTTTATTATTAAATCCTGATGATTTGAAAAACAATTGGACCATGTCCGGTTCACTGTCTTTTGCCATAATTCCAATCATAGAATTATCTACCGGAACACTACGCTCTAGAATAATCTTGAAGTCATTGTTTTTACAATACTTATTAATGACTTCGTTACAGTATTTCTTCAACTCCTTATCTTTCGGGAAGAAAAACATACCTACACCATATTTACCCCTTTTGGGCAATTTCACACCTGACTCTAGCGCTTTCGCTTTCATAAAACCATGAGGAACTTGCATCAAAATACCTGCACCATCCCCCGTGTTTTCCTCACACCCACATGCTCCTCTGTGCTCCATGTTTTCTAGAATAGTGAGCGCAGAATCTACTACGTAATATGACGTGCCTCCATTTAAGTTTGCAATCATTCCTACTCCACAAGAATCTTTTTCTAACTGAGGTGTGTATAAGCCACGCTGCTGTGGTTCTGTTGTAGTCTGTGTCATAATATTTAGTATTTAACGTTTTATTCCCAAGCCCTATTTATCAGGACTTGGGAAAGACTTTATGATATTTATAGTAGCGGCAATTCTACTTTTGTTTTGGTTCGATTCTTCGATTGTTCGACTATTCGAGGTTAGACTATTTGACATTCGATTGTTCGACTATTCGACTATTCGACTATTCGAGGTTAGACTATTCGACATTCGATTGTTCGATATTAGATTTTTACTTTCTTTAAATCTAAAAAGCGAAGCGGTCCAAAAGCGAAGCGGTCCAAAAGCGAAGCGGTCCAAAAGCGAAGCGGTCCAAAAGCGAAGCGGTCTATGCTCTAAAACCCATACACAACAGCTAAAACAAAAGAACTTAATGATTCTTCTAATTCTAACTCGTTTGTATAAACTGGTACACTTGCTTTATCCATTCTCACTTCTGGAATGATTGTTAGATTTCCAACTGTATATTGTCCAGTAAGTGTTAGATCTAGTATGTTTTCATCCGCACCGACTGCACCTACTCCTTTATCTTGGAAATATTCTATTCGTGTACCTAATTTGAAATTCTCACTCAATGCATATTGTAAGTATCCTGCAACTCCAGCAAATGCATCTTGGGCAACTGTGGCATTAAGTCCCAAGTAAAATTCTTCAGTAAAATCAATCCCCGTTGTTAAATCAACTTGATAAAAATCTTCACTTACAATTGTATTCAAATATGCACTACCCCTGTCAAATGAATATCCCAATTGAAGTCCACCAGCGTAATCATCGGTAGGATTATATTCTGTAGCATCTGTAGGATTAAATACTCCTGCCATCAGACTAAATCCAGCACCTAGGTCTGCATCCACTTTAATTCCTGTATGGGAAAATGGTCCATATGAAAACATATATGACGTGGAATAATTAAAATTTCCAGTTGGAGATATAACTTCATAGCCAAGGAAAGTATTAAAATTTCCAAGTGTGATTTTGACTTTATCTGAGATATCCCAGAAAGCATACAGCTGATTGATTATATTAGAAGATCCTCCTGGTCTCAGAAATGGAGATGCGAATGTTGCATCCTCTCCTCTTGGGCCAAAAACAAAATCCGCTACTATTCCTGCACTTTTCTTATAATACGATACATTTATGTTGGCCATTCCTAGTGAAAAACCTGGAAGGTTAGCAAAAGAAGTACTCGGTGCTTGATCAAAATCAGCACCTAAAGAAATTCTATAATAAGCGTCCATAGATCCTACCACTTCGAAGTTTGTAGAGTCTGATGATTGCGATATAGCTATTCCGATAGTCATAAATGTCAATAGATTGATTAATGTAAATTCCTTAAGCATGATTTTTTATGATTAAAATTTTAGAAAATAATCCATGCAAAATCTCTTTTGTTAGTTAAAAAATTGACGGCTCAAGCCCTCAAACAGTTATAATATTCACTCAAATCCCTTAAACTATAAACCCAAAAGTTGGATTTCAAGGAGACTTAAAGAGAAAAAATGACTAACATTGTTATGTTAATTCGAGGATTCCGCATAGAATCTTTGATGAAATTTGCCTCCGAGATTGCCGTCTCGGAGGCTTTTTGTAATTTCCAATTCTCTTAAAATTGGATCTCTTAAATACTAAAAACTACTAAATTTTCTTCTTGTAAATGATATGTCATTCTAGATATCTCAAAATCTAACTAGCCTACGAATAAGCCGTCATCTCGTGTTCTCCTATATCTAATCCTTTCTCTTCTTCCTCCTCTGAAACTCTCAGCCCAATAGTCAACTTGATTATATAGAACAATGCAAAGGATAATGCGAAAGTAAATACACCACAAGCCGCAATACCTATAAGCTGAGCAGATAGTGTCCCCACACCATCGTCAAGTGTTCCAAATATAGCCACAGCTAATGTTCCCCAAATTCCACATACTAAGTGTACAGAAGTAGCACCTACAGGGTCGTCTAATTTCATTTTGTCAAAAAAGGTTACTGCTAAAGGAATCAATATCCCAGCAATTAAACCTACAACTACAGAACCATTTATAGATATTACATCTGCCCCCGCAGTAATGCCTACTAACCCCCCTAATATTCCATTCATGACCAAAGATATATCGTGAGTCCTAAACATAATAAACCCTGTCAATGCGGCGCCAATCGCGCCTGCAGCTGCAGCCAATGATGTAGTAACGAATACTAGAGATACTAGTCCGGGGTCTGCACTCAATACTGATCCCCCATTGAACCCGTACCAACCAAACCATAGAAGAAAAACACCCAAAGCTGCCAATGGCATATTATGTCCACGTATGGCACGCATACCCTTTTCTGTATATTTTCCTTTTCTAGGACCTAAGACAATAATACCTGCCAATGCCGCCCAGCCTCCTACAGAGTGAACCAAAGTAGACCCAGCAAAATCATAAAATCCTAATGCATCTAACCATCCCGCTCCCCACTTCCAAAATCCTACAATAGGATATATAAGCGATACAAATACCAATGCAAACACCAAGAAAGATTCAAGTTTGATTCTCTCTGCAACTGCGCCAGAGACTATTGTAGCCCCTGTTGCTGCAAACATAGCTTGGAATATAAAATCCGTCCAATAAGTATATGCACCATAAGCTGAAGTAAGATCCGAAGCAACAGGATTAAGCATTAGCTTCGGTAAATTAAAATAACCTCCCGCGTTTTCTCCAGGATACATAAGGTTAAATCCTATAAACCAGTAAGTAAGTAAGCCTATGGCTATAATCATCATGTTTTTATAAAGGATATTGACTACATTTTTCTTTCGTACAAATCCCGACTCTAGCGCTGAGAAACCTAGGTGCATAATAAATACCAATGCCGCAGCTAGCAATATCCACAGATTACTGGTCGTGAATTCCGCTTCTGTTACCGCAATAGAAAGTGATTCTAACGTTGGGCCTGCATCAGCGTGATCGAATAATAAGAATTTCATAAGTTTAATCTTTTCGTTTTGTTCAAGAAGTTTGATATCAAGGTATTATTAGAACAATTAGTAGTTACTCCAATCCTTGACATCAAAACTAGATAATGTTTGAAATTGTAATTCTCACTTTCTAGCCTTCCGCTTGATCAAGCATTTGGTAAAGAGTCTATTACTCTCCTAACCGATACCTGAAATTTATAATGTGTACTTCAAAATCTTTACTAGTCTCTTACCAGTAATTGATAATTTGTTTATAATCTAAAGTGCCTCTTCCGAGGATTCTCCTGTTCTTATTCTTAAAAAATGCTCTACGTTCGTAACGATGATTTTTCCATCTCCTACTTTACCTGTTTGAGCATTTTTAACAATCGTACTTGTGACGTTCTCTACATCAGCATCTTTAATAACTATACTCAACTTCGTTCTTGGAAGATAACCTGCATCATATACCACGCCTCTATATTTGATCTCATCACTCTTTTCCATTCCATGGCCTTTCACCTCCGAATAAGAAAAAAACCTTATCCCTATTTCTTCGAGTGCTTCGACTACATCTTCATATTTGATTGTTCTAATTATAGCTTCTACTTTTTTCATTAGCTTTGTTCTTCGAGTTTTTATTATGATTATATCGTAAAACTAATTCATCCCTAACTAAGTAATCTTGTGTTTTGAGATACTATTCATATCTTCAAAGCATCAATTAAAATTGTATTTAACTGATTTATAATTAATTGCACAAAATTATATACACGTGCCTATAGCTAAGTCAGAAAGTCTATTTTTATTAGTTCAATCGTTGAGTAAGTCCGAAAAGCGCTCATTCAAGCTCTATGTGGGTAGAAATCAGGATGGAAAGGACTCGTTGTACAGCAAGCTTTTTGATCTTCTAGACAGACAGGTACAGGCAGATGATTTGTTACTAAAAAAGAAATTGGGTGGTCTGAGTACCGCAGCATATTCGAATCTGAAGAAACATTTATTTGAGCAATTGATGATTGTACTTAGATTACTTAATAAGGAGAAGAAACAAAACTTCAAAATCAGAGAGTACATTGACTTCTCATACATCCTCTACGGGAAAGGTCTGCATTGGCAAGCTCTAGAAGTGCTAGAGAAGGCGAAAAAACTTTCTCAGAAACATTTTAATGATTTCTCCCTTCTTACGATAATAGAGCTAGAAAAGTTGATTCAATCAAGGCATATAACTCGGACACAAGGTGACTCCATAGATGAACTTATACATCAATCCGAATATCTAAGCACTAGAGTAAGTGATAGAATCACACTGAGTAACATAAGACTCAAACTGCACAAACAATACGTCGAGCAAGGACATATTGAGTCTAGAGAAAAAGAAATAGAGCTCATGGAGACTTTCTCTGATAGCATGAAAAAGATAGACCAATCAAAGCTAGAAGGAATCGAAGAAATCTATTATTATCAGTCTTATGTATGGTTTCACTATATCTTGGATCAATTCGAGGAGTGCTTGAAATGGTCTGTAAAGTGGGTTAATGCATTCAAAGAATCCGAAGAACTCCAACGACGGGATGTAGATCTTTACATGAGAGGATATCACTACGTCCTTACCTCTGCATACAATGTGAAAGATGTATCTACACATGAGAAATATTTAATAGAGTTAGATCAATATAGAGATACATCCTACAGTAAACTCAATCACAATTCACAAATCGTATCATTCCAATACGTACACAATGGAAGGATGAACCTCCACTTTCTAAAAGGTACATTCCAAGAAGGACTCAAGAATATACCAAGTACGATCAAACGGATCAAACGATATTCTAGAAAATTGGATTATCACAAGGTGATGGTCATCTACTACAAAGTCGCTTGGATGTATATCGGTGCGGAAAAACCTAATAAAGCATTGGGCTATCTTGATTTCATAATAGACTTGACTGATAAATCTCTAAGAGAAGACATTCAATGCTATGCTAGAATTATGAAATTAATGGCCCTCTTTGATATGCAAGAGTACAATCAGATTCTAAAGTATGGCAAAGATTTTCAGAAATTCTATAACAAAATGAAACATCCCAATCGAGTTCAACTTACTGTCTTAAAATTGCTAGAAAAATTGGCCAATGCCCCAATTTTCTCTCAGAAAGATATACTCAAAGAGTACTACGAGAAACTTAAACTCCTTAAAGAGAACAAATTTGAGAAGAGGGCATTTATTTATTTAGATGTATTGCCATGGATATCTAGTAAAGTGGAGAAGCGGTCGATTGGGGAAAGTGTATGAGGAGAAGTGGAAAGTTTGATAATGCCATAAATAGCTTCACTAGCCCCAAGAAATAATTAGTAAAATCTATCTTTGATTATAGTTTATTCAACAAGTAATTAAGAGAATAAAGAAATCAATTTATCCGTTTTTAGCAATATGTTTCATATATAATACCACTATTATATCACAAGATAACTGTAGACCAGAAGATGTACAAATAGATTTGAACATCATTGAAGTAAAAAAGATCCTAAATTTTGACTACCCCACCGCAAACGGATGGAGCATTCGCCAAAATTTTTCCACCCTAAAGGTCGATATTCGGATCTTTTTTGTGATAAGGCGTTTTTATGCAAAAACATCTTTTTATGACTCCGACGCAAGCATCGGAGAATTTAAGTATTAAAAAGTGATGGACTTAATAATTTACTGACCATTGCTAGTCGTTTTATTGGTTTCGCTTTGCAAGGCCTCTTTCGGCTTCCAATAAATTGCTAAGCGACATTAGCTGTGATGGTTTTTTAGAGCTTCCATCCTTTTCTGCTTTCTTGGTGGAGTACCTCAAAAGAAGGGCCTCTCTGCAAGACACTCATGGTACACCGCAACCGATCCCGACCGCCTAGATTCTCTCTAAGACTATCTATCTAACACGGAATACTAGCTTACAAGGGAGATCACAGCACTATTATTAGGAAGTGAGATGGGCTTACCGAATACTTCCATAGACCATCTATCTGTTATGATGATATCTGTATCACAAACAATGATAGGATGCAGTCTTGCGCGCTTCCAGTTTTTGAAAGTGCTATTTTTTAATCTTCCCTCCCAAGAAAATACCCCGACCCATGATTACTTCACAATAATGAATTTATAAATACTTTTTGCTTGAATCTCAAATAGTTCGATAAAAAAAGCCTCCAACCCAATTAAGGATTGAAGGCTATATCTATAGAGAATTATACGTTAGTAATTACTTACCTCCGTCTAATTCATCTTGCCATTTTTTCAGACCGTCCCAATCACCATCTGCAGCCATTTTAGCTTGTGCAGGCCATGATGCTGGATCATGCATTTTATATCTATTTCCACCTTCAGCTAAAATCTCTTTGATTTTTTCTGGATCTGTATTAGAGAGTGCTTCGAAAGTAGGTATATCAGCCGCTTTCAAAAGCTCAGAGATTTTAGGTCCGACTCCTTCAATTTTCTTGAAATCATCTTCTCCAGAATCTGCTTTTGCTTTCTTTGCTTTCGGAGCCGCTTTTGCCTTCGGAGCTGGCGCATCTGCCTTTACCTCTTCCTTAGCTGGTGCTTCTTCTTTCGCAGGAGCTTCAGTTTTAACTTCTTCTTTCGCAGGAGCTTCGACTTTTGCTTCTTCCTTTGCTGGAGCAGCTTTTGCTTTAGGCGCTGGTGGCTTCGGAGCTGGTGGTTTCGGAGCATCCGCAGCCAATTGATCTTTCAATTGTGAGAATACATCTAAATCACCGAAAGTAGCTCTCTCTACATTAGACTGTGTTTTCTTAACAGCTTTTTGTACAGTCTTTCTTTCTTCTCTCTTCTCTGTTCTAACAGTATCATCAGCTTCTCTCTTGATATCTTCAACATATCTTAAGTGAGATACCAATATTCTCTTATCATCTCTGTTGAATTCGATTACTTTGAATGTAGTTGTTTCATCAACTTCTACACTTGTGTTATCTTCTTTCTTAAGATGTCTTAGAGGAGCATATGCTTCAAGACCGTAAGGCAACTGAACGATTCCACCTCTATCATCTTTCTTGATAAGCGTAGCTTCGTGGTAAGATCCGATTGGGAAAACATTTTCGAAAGTATCCCAAGGGTTCTCTTCTAATTGCTTATGTCCTAATGAAAGCTTTCTGCTATCTTGGTCGATTTCCAAAATCTGAATATCGATCGTTTCACCTACTTTAGTAAATTCTGATGGGTGAGAGTATCTCTTAGTCCATGATAGGTCAGAGATGTGTACCATTCCACCGATTCCTTCTTCAAGCTCTACGAATACTCCGTATGGAGTAAGATTTTTCACAACACCTGAGAACTTCTGTCCTACTGGGAATTGATCTCCGATTGATGACCAAGGATCGTTAGACAATTGCTTGATAGATAGTGACATTTTTCTTTCGTCTCTATCTATAGTTACCACTTTAGCTTCAATTTCTTTTCCTAATGAAAAGTAATCTCTAGCGTTTACTGGCTGGTTACTCCAAGTTACCTCAGATACGTGAATAAGTCCTTCTACACCTGGTATGATTTCTAAGAAAGCACCGTAATCTTCGATGTTTACAATCTTACCTTTTACAGTTGAGCCTTCAGCTATATCCTCACCAAGCGTTTGCCATGGATGTGGTTGTAGTTGCTTAAGTCCAAGAGAAATTCTCTTCTTGTTCTCATCGAAGTCAAGTACTACTACATTAACTTTCTGGTTAAGCTCTAATATCTCGTTTGGGTGATTGATTCTTCCCCAAGAAATATCTGTGATATAAAGAAGGCCATCTACACCTCCTAAGTCCATAAATGCACCGAAATCTGTGATATTCTTTACTGTACCTTCTAGTACTTGTCCTTTCTCTAATGAAGAGATGATGTGCTCTCTCTGCTCTGCAAGATCGCTCTCGATCAATGCTTTGTGAGATACTACTGCATTCTTGATAGTTTCGTTGATCTTCACTACCTTGAACTCCATCGTCTTGTTCACGTATGCATCATAGTCGATGATAGGCTTGATATCGATCTGTGACCCTGGTAAGAATGTTTCCAATCCACTACAATCTACGATCAATCCACCTTTTGTTTTTGATACTACAGTACCTTTTATTATAGTGCCATTTTCGTAACTATCAACAAGCATTTCCCAAGCTTTAATTAGCTTAGCTTTTCTTCTTGAAAGTACTAATTGACCTCTATGATCTTCTTTGTCTTCTACATAAACATCAACATGATCACCAATCGCTAGATCAGGCATGTCTCTGAATTCTGAGTATGATACAAGTCCATCTGATTTGTAATTGATGTCTAATACTACATCACCAGAGTGAATCGCAGTAACGATACCAGATACAACAGAATTTTCTTGAACATTCCCTAGAGTTTGTTCGTAGTCTGAAAGATATTTTGCGATTTCATCGTCAGAATAAGCTTGAGTATTTCTCTCACTTATTGACCAATCAAAATCATCGTGAGGGCCTCTCATGTCCTCAGGTCTCGGCTCTTCCTCTTTTACAGGTTCTTCCGGCGCAGCTTCTTCAGCTGTAGTTGTAGTCTCATCAGCTACTATTGTTTCTACTTCTTGTATTTCTGTAGACGCTTCAGCATTTTCTGCTGTGTTATCGTCTTGTACAGGATCCTTGTCATCTAACATATTAAGAATCAGGTTTGTATTCCGATTTTAGAGTCGGAAGTGGTTAAATAATTATTTAAACGGCTGCAAAAGTACGACAATTTTATTAATCTATCGAATTATTATTTACTTATTGAAGTACGCATGTAAGCTCATCGGAATATTTTACTTTTGACAATAAATAAAGTACAATCTAATGTCAAAAACGAACTACTCTAAAATAATAGCCGGTGTCATGAAATGGGGAGTATGGGGCGCTCAGCTCAATATTTCTGAAATGGCCAAACTTATTGAAAACTGCATCGATCTTGGTGTTACGACTTTTGACCATGCAGATATCTATGGTGGACATACGACTGAAGAAGAATGGGGTAATGCATTCCAAAAATCTGGTATATCAAGAGAAAATGTGCAGATCATAACCAAATGCGGAATTATGATGCCCTCTGCCCAACGGCCGAAAATAAAAACGCATCATTACGACACAAGCAAAGGTCACATCATCAATAGTGTAGACATATCACTCAAAAATCTAAAGACAGAATATATAGATATGCTCTTGATTCACAGGCCAAGCCCGATCATGAATCCTAATGAGATAATGAAAGCAATTGATATTTTGAAGACAAGTGGTAAGATCCGTCAATTCGGCGTATCTAATTTTTCAACAGATCAAGTAAAGCTAATTAACTCTTCTGTAGACGTTGATTGCAATCAAATTGAGGTGTCTCCATTTGAACTATCGTCATTTCTGGACGGTACTTTGGACCACTGCATGCTTGAAGGAATCATACCAATGGCGTGGTCTCCTATGGGTGGCGGAAAGTTATTTGCTCCTACTTCAAACCCTATCCTTCTCAATCAAAAAGAAAGATTATCGAATGTAGCGAAGAAGTATGATTGGGAATTGGATAAGATGATTTATTTGTTTTTACTCCATCATCCAGCAGATATAAAACCTATAGTGGGTTCGTCAAAAATAGAACGGGTAAAAACTGCCGTAGATTCTGTGCATACTATTATTTCTGATGCACAATGGTTTGAAATATGGACCGCGGCTACAGGGGTTGATGTTCCTTAGACGATAGAAAGACTTGGTTTGCACATTTCGTGACATGGCCTTGGCGGAAATTCTATCTGCTTTTGGTGTTTTCGTCAGAGAATCACGAGACTGAAGTCTCGAAAACGTTAGATATACCGTCCGAATTATTGTTTTAATAGTTATATTCAGATAGAATTTCGCTGAGAGTGCCAAAATATTGCTTTGCTAATATTAGTATCAGAACAACCAGGTTCTGTAATAAAAAACTATAAATGCATTTCCCATAGGAACAGATAATAAGTTCTACAATTTAGAAATTAAATCAGCATACGCTTTGGTAAGGATTTTTCGCTCATACTTCTTGTAATCTAATGATTCTTCCTTTCTTCCCATTCCTCCATGGCCTTTCCAATAATTATATTCGTCTTTTATTCTTGACTTTATAGCGCCTTTGTTTCCATAGTCAAACATTTCTCCCCTTTCACAATCTACCAAGATGGATGCAGCAGCTCCATCAATAGGACCGACACTTAGTATCGGTGTATGAGACGCCATATATTCGAATATTTTCCCGATCAAGTTCAGTTGGTTATTCTCCGCTTGAGGTATCGGCAGGTAGAGAAGATTTGAATTCTCCATCTTAGACACAGCCACATCGTGCTTTAAGAAGACTTCGTATTCTACATGTCTGCCTAAGTCATAATAATCTATCGCTTCTCGTATCTCTTCATTTACTACACCCGTCAAACTCAACGAAAAATGCTCATTGAAGTGTTTATCCTCTTTACATAGCTCATTCAATGCTAGCCAAAATGCACTTATATTTTGATTGGTTTTGAAGTTACCTATGTACGCAAACACAAACTTCTTAGATACACCAGCAGCAACAGCCTTCATATCGGCTCCATCAAAATCATTTGGAATCACTGAAATAGACTTTGCTCTGTCTTGAAATTCCTGTTCCATTCCTTGACTAACGACCACAACATGATCTGCGATAGCCAATACTTCGTCCTCCAATTCTTGATTTCTAGTGGCCGACTTTTCAGATCTATTAGGGTATTTTTCATAATAAATACTCGTCCATGGATCACTTAAATCCGCTATCCATTTGATACCATCTACATTTTTTTTGAGGTACATACCTATCAAGTGCGTACTATGTGGAGGCCCCGTAGTAATAATTGTGTCTATCCCATCTTTTTTACAAATATTGATTGCATCTTTAGTTGCATAGCTGTTCCAGCCTACTCTTGCATCTGGGATGAAATAATTAGACCTTATGTATCGAGACACTCTTCCAAAAATAGAAGTCGGATTTTTGATATTTTCCATTCCTCCTTCAACACCTTTTCCCTTTCTCCCCCTGAGTAGATTATAAAGGGCAAATGGTTCTATTGCCTTCGTTTTATAGGTAGTTATTTCCATAGGCACATCTTCCATTAGTAAAGGGTCTACTGAGGAGTAGCTACCATTCTTGACGGTTAGGATAGTAGGATGCACGCCAAAACTAGAGAAGTACTTCACAAATTTAAGAAAACGCTGAACACCGGAACCAGATGCAGGTGGCCAGTAATATGTAATGATTAAGACTTTTTTCATATGTACATGTTCAAAGTTTCCTTATGTGAATACTGATAGCGTTCGCATCTCCGGATATAAAAAAGTACAAAACGACCATTACAAATTTTAGCTTGTAACGGTCGTATATTATTTTACAGCTTAGTGATTCTTGTTTCTACTTCTAAAGGCACTTAGCCTTCACTAAAGATTCACTAAGACTATATTTACCTAGTTGAATTCTATAGAGCTTATAGTATCTCCCATACCGATAGCGTCTACTACAGCTTGATCGTCAGTATCTACTATCTTACCAAATACAGTATGTTTTCCATCTAACCATGCAGTCTCAGTATGTGTAATAAAAAACTGACTTCCGTTTGTTCCAGGACCAGAATTAGCCATAGATAAAACACCTGGGCCATCATGTCTACACTCAGGGTGAAATTCATCACCAAATTTGTATCCTGGACTACCAGTTCCTGTCCCTAGCGGACATCCACCTTGAATCATAAAATCAGGAATCACTCTATGAAAAGTTAACCCATCATAATATCCGGCTTTTGCCAATGCTTCGAAATTAGCAACAGTTTGAGGAGTCTTCGTGGCAAACATATTCAACTTAATGTCTCCTTTACTTGTCTTTATTGTCAATTGAAAATCTTCAGAATAATTTGCATCACCAATTGTATTGATAATTTCTTCTGGGTTTATTTTATCTAATGCTGACATGTCTATTTGTTTATTATTTTAAAATTAAGCCGCGAAGGTAAGGAAAAGGGTTTTATCAGATTTCAAAATAGTATTTCCTAAAACAAGCTTCACAACTTGGCTAAAAAGAAAAGCTCTCGAATCAACGAAAGCTTTTCATATATCTATTCCCAAACGGGATTTCTATTGTTTTAATTATTTCGCAGCTGCATATTTAGCTTCGACTACATTCCAGTTTACAACTTTGAAGAATGCACTGATATAGTCAGGTCTTCTATTTTGATAGTTAAGGTAGTAAGCGTGCTCCCAGACATCAAGTGCCATAATAGGGTGTCCTCCACATCCTACACCTGGCATGAGTGGATTATCTTGATTTGGTGAAGAACAGATCTCTAACTTACCTCCTGGGTATGCACATAACCAAGCCCATCCCGAACCAAATCTTGTAGCTGCTGCATTCGAGAATTGCTCAACCATAGCATCTTTTGATCCAAATGCTTCATTTACGGCATCTAAAAGCTCTCCAGACAACCTACCTCTATCGTCAGGATTCAATACTTCCCAAAATAATCTGTGATTATAAAATCCACCACCATTATTTCTTACTCCACCGTTATTCATGTCTAGCCCATCAAGAATATCTTCTATCGACTTCCCTTCTAAGTCAGTTCCAGCTATTGCAGCGTTAAGTTTTGTAGTATATCCATTGTGGTGCTTAGAGTGGTGTATTTCCATTGTTCTAGCATCAATATGTGGTTCTAGTGCATCGTATGCATATCCGAGTTGCGGTAATTCAAAAGCCATTTTCGATTTTTTTTTGTGATTTAATAATATGTAAATATAGAACAAAGGAAGTTATTCATTGTTCGCTGTGTTTTTAGTTTTTTGAGATCATTTATAGATCGACTCTCTCAATCTGAGCACCGAGTGCATTCAACCTAGCATCTATATTACTATATCCTCTATCAATCTGGTTGATATTATGAATGAGAGATTCTCCTTTAGCAGACATTGCGGCTATAAGTAATGATACTCCAGCTCTGATATCTGGCGAACTCATTTCTATTCCCTTTAATGGGAATTTTCTATCTAGCCCTATCACTGTTGCTCGGTGTGGGTCACAAAGTATAATCTGAGCTCCCATATCGATCAACTTATCCACGAAGAACAATCTACTTTCGAACATTTTCTGGTGGACTAGAAGACTTCCTCTAGCTTGTGTAGCGGTCACCAAAATGATACTCATCAAATCTGGCGTAAATCCTGGCCATGGTGAATCATAGATTGTCATGATAGAGCCGTCTATAAAACTTTGCACTTCATAATTATCCTGTGCAGGGATATGAATTTTATCTTCTGACAAATTCATCTGAATGCCTAACTTCTGGAAGGTAGATGGGATATTCCCCAGATCTGCAAGTGATATATCAGTAATCGTTAGGTCTGATTGGGTCATTGCTGCCAGACCTATGAAACTGCCGATTTCTATCATGTCAGGTAGAACTCTATGGTCTGTACCTCCAAGTGTTTTTACTCCTTCTATTGTCAATAAGTTAGAACTTAGACCTGAGATCTTGGCTCCCATCCTATTGAGCATTTTGCACAATTGCTGAAGGTAAGGCTCACATGCTGCATTATAGATCGTAGTTTGGCCTTCAGCCAGAACTGCAGCCATCACAATATTCGCAGTACCTGTGACAGAGATTTCTTCCATCAAAATATGCTTACCTACTAACTTCTCAGCATGTAGATAAAATTGACTTCCGCTATCGTCATATCTAAATTCTGCACCTAATTCTCTAAATCCTAGAAAGTGGGTATCTAGTCTTCTTCTACCTATTTTATCACCCCCTGGTTTTGGTAGGTATGCTTTATTGAATCTCGCTAAAAGTGGCCCCATCAGCATCACTGAACCTCTGATCCGCTTTGCATGATTAAGATAATCCTCTGATGCGAAGAACTCTAAATCTATATTGTTCGCTTGAAAAGTATATTCTGTAGGTGAATGCTTGTCCACTTTTACACCCAGTCCCCTGAGCAAATCAATTAATTTTCTTACATCAACAATGTCTGGCACATTGGTAATATTGACTTTCTCATCTGTCAATAAAACTGCTGATAATATTTGAAGTGCTTCGTTCTTGGCACCTTGAGGTTGTATACTTCCTTTGAGTTGATGTCCGCCTTGGACTCTAAATGCTTGCTGTGACATTCGTATGTTTTGGTATTAAATAATATTAATTTTCCACTATACAAAGTGAAAATCGTTAATGCATTTTACACTAACACTTTGTATTATAACCTCAAATATATTAAATAATATTATAATGTGTTGCCCTCAATCTAATATTAAACTATATCAGTGACCATTACTAGAATTTGACCAACAAAAAAAAGGATAGAACTTACGTCTTACCCTTTTTTGTATATTTTAGAATGAAATACGTTTACTTTCTCTTTCGCATTCTATTATTATTATTGTTATTGTTGCTATTACCCTTCCCAGATTTATTTCTGTTTTTGACATTACTATTCGAACGACCTTTTCCATTGCTTCGTCCTTTGCTGCTTTTTGTATTCATTGGCGATTTTGTAAGGGACCCTCCAATGTTTCCAATCTTGAATTCCTCAGGTAATTCTAATTTACCTTTAGAAATCTTCACTAAGTCATTTTTGATGATCTCATCATTTACATAATGCTCCCTATTCCAAGTCCTATATGCTAACTTCATATAAGCGGCTATCACCTCTGTAAACTCCTGCTTCATTTCCTCATCTTCCATTGCGATAGCTTTAGCTACCATCAACTGGATAGTGTTACCATAGTGACGGAATCGAAATTCTTTCTGAGGATATGGAAGATCTACTTTTTGCTCTTCTATACCTTGCTCCGTTGAAGAAACGCCTTCTGGTGCAGTAACATCAATATCGTAATCTGCAATCCTGTACATATGTCTCCAAAGCCTAAGCCTATATTCCTGCACATTTTTATTTTGAGGATTCATCTGATGCATAAGATCTATGACTTCCTCTATAAATACTTGTCGTTCCTCTTTATCAGCGATTGTTTTCGCATGCTTGATTAGCTTTTGCACATGACGTCCATGCTCAGAGATTGTTAGCTCTGCACGAGACGAATTGTACTCTAATCCATTGACTGTTGATACCATTATGTTTCTTTTTTATAAGTCTCCTTGCTATCCAACTTCTGATAATCGAAGTTCATGGAATATGTAGGTAACTTTCATTATTGTTGGTTGGGAGTGCCCCATCAACGTCTATTTTGTAAGCCTTTTTAAGGGCTTCTATTTATTAATTTATTATTCTACAGTTACTGATTTGGCCAAATTTCTTGGCTGGTCAACATCACACCCCCGCATGACAGCGATATGGTATGATAATAACTGCAATGGTATTGCAGATAATAGTGGAGACAGCGGTTCTTCTGTTTCTGGAATTTCAATAGCATAATCTGCCATTTCCTTTAGTTTTTCATCTCCTTCCGTAATTACTGCAATTACAATACCCTTTCTAGCTTTCACTTCTTGGATATTACTTTCTATTTTTTCTCTTGCACTTACATTGGTTGCAATTATAATCACTGGCATATGCTCATCAATCAATGCAATAGGTCCATGTTTCATTTCTGCCGCAGGGTAACCTTCAGCGTGAATGTAAGATATTTCTTTCAATTTCAGTGCACCTTCTAGTGCTGCAGGGAAACTATATCCTCTACCTAAATATAATGCGTGCTGACTATCCTTGATTTCGGATGCTATATACTTTATTTTATCATTTAATTTAAGAATTCTTTCCACTTTCTTAGGCAACGACTCTAGCGCAATAATCATTTTCCGGAAGTTCCCTTCATTGATTGTGCCTTTTCTATGTCCTAGATTAAGAGCCATTAAACTCAGTATAACCAATTGACTCGTAAATGCTTTTGTAGATGCTACTCCGATCTCTGGTCCCGCATGAATATATGATCCACAATCCGTCAATCTTGCAATAGATGAGCCGATAACATTCACTATACCGTAAGTGAGTGCTCCTTTATCTTTTGCCAATCGTACAGCTGCCATCGTATCTGCAGTTTCACCTGATTGAGAAAGTGCTAGAACTACATCTTTTTCTGAAATTATCGGATTCCTATATCTGAATTCTGATGCATATTCTACCTCTACTGGTATTCTTGCTAGTTCTTCAAATAGATATTCGGCAATAAGAGCAGAATGCCAAGAAGTACCGCAAGCTACAAAAATAAGTTTGTCTGCATTCAAGAATCTACTCATGTTCTCCTGCATACCACCAACTGACACCCAACCTTCATCTGCATTGATACGGCCCCTCATGCTCTCGCCTATTGTAACAGGCTGCTGGAATATTTCTTTGAGCATGAAGTGATCATAACCACCCTTTTCAAGTTCTTCGAGTTTAAGATCTAACTCTTTGATTTTATGAGTTTGAACTTGATTTTTCATGTTTCTGATCTCAAAATCTTCATTTCTTTTGATCGTAACTATTTCTTCATCATTAAGATATACTACCTTATTTGTAAATTTGATAATTGGACTTGCATCAGATGCTAAGAAATATTCATCATCTCCGATTCCAATAACTAATGGGCTTGATTTTCTTGCCCCAACTAATACATCTGGATTTTCTTTATCAAAAACCACAATTGCATAGGCCCCGACCACTCTGGTCAATGCATCTCTTACTGCATCTTCAAGTGATAGTTCTTTTTTGATTCTTAATTCATCAATAAGATTCACAAGAACTTCAGTATCTGTTTCACTTTTAAAATTATGCCCTAAATCAATTAGCGCTTCTTTAAGATCTGCATAATTTTCAATGATACCATTATGCACAAGTGTCAGCCTTCCGCTGCTTGATACATGTGGATGAGCATTTACATCATCAGGTCTTCCATGAGTAGCCCATCTAGTATGTCCTATCCCAAGATTTCCTTTCATTCCGAACTCTGCCGCCGCATTTTCTAACTCTGTAACTTTACCTTTTTTCTTTATAGTAGTGATCTCCTCGCCATTGAGTATAGAGACTCCAGCACTATCATATCCTCTATATTCTAGTCTCTTAAGTCCTTCCAATATGATTGGATATGCTGGATTATCCCCAATGTATGCTACAATTCCACACATAGCTATGTTGTTTTTTTCCTAATTAAATAATAGTGTACGCTATTCTCAGCTTTATAGGGTAGGTTGGGTGTTTCGATCCATAAAATATAGTTCTTCTTGGGGTTTCTGCTCTCCCAACAGGAGATATTACCAATATAGGAGAAACGGCCTCTGTCTCTATCACATTTCGAGTAAAGTCCGTTATGTTAAAAGTAACCGTTGTAACTAAATCACCATTCTCATCCAATACTTGTCTAGGAATTCCATCTAATATAGCAAGACCTGTTGAAATATTCAATCCTTCTTTTACTATGTCTTCTATTAGAACTCTATCTCCATCATCATATTTACTCAATAAGAATTGGTTATTGTATGGATATGAATCGTTATCATCATCCGCTATCGTTAATACTAACTTTACAGAATTAATAAGATTGCCCTTGAGACTAGATAAATCTGGTAATCTAACTTCTCCATTTATTCCTGACATGCCTTGCGCATATAAAAATTCCTCGCCAGCTGTCTCATTATTTAAAGAATTACCAACTTCGGAACTTGTGTTGTCTAGAACAAACTCAGAATAAACCTCATTTCTTAATAGATAATTATAAGTTCTTTTTTCTGGACCTGTTAATGTTTGCTGCGTATAATAAACAGCTACTTTAGGGATTATGGTACTGATTGACCCACTTTTTACAAAATTAAGACCTATCATACTATTCCCTTCAGTTGTAGACCTTATATATAAACCTTTAAATGCATTTATAAGCGCTGTATCATTTTCAGCAGCGTCAGTATCATCTATTAGCATCTGACCATATATATCATCTAATCTAATGTTGACCCTAGGACTAAGTGTTATAAAACTATCCATACCTACTTCCGTACCTCTCACTTGAAATCTTATACTATCCCCATTGAAATCTGGAATAAAACTTTTTGAACCAATAGCCATCATGCTAATCGCAAATGATTCATCACTGTAGATAGTATCGCGATCTAACCAATCTTCTTCGACTGTAAATACTTCGAAATTATGAATTACATTATTATCTCCATAAAACCCTATAGAATCATACTCCAGTTCAAGTACTACACTATCAATAGTTGATTCTGCAAAATCAGGAGTCGATAAACCAAAAGAAATTCCTGTATAAATATCAGAAGCATATTTCCCAAAAACTGGATCATCAATTTGTCCTAATAAATAAGTGCTCGAAGTCAGGCCAGCCCTGAAAGTAGCAATAGAATCTCCTCTGACAGTTTTAGCGGTAAGCTCAAAACTATCATCATAAGCTAACTCAATAGCTTCCTCCCCTAAAAGGTCATTTCCTATAATAGATCCGTCATTACAACCTAATGCCATGACAATGATAGCGGAAAACGCTATCCCAAAGAATTTTTTCATTCAGTAATTTGAATTGTAATTATTTACTTAAGCTTCTACTTGATCTTCATCCTCTCCGATCAGGAATTCATAGAAATCCATAGTGGCTCCTAATTGTTCTTCAACATCTTTGTATTCAAGGATATCTTTGTCGAAACCTTTTATCTTATCCATAACGTCATCAGATAGCTCAGTGCTTCCTATCATCAATGCATCTGCATATTCGATACCACCATTATTAAGTGTAATGTCGTCACCGTTACCATAGACGGCTACATCAGAATCTTCAAGATCATTGATTGTAGCTATATCTAAGAATCGCTTATTGAACGTTGTCTCTAATTCATTATTGTAAACAGAGTAGATCACTTTTGCATCTTCAAAAATAGGATCATTATGATATACTTTCTTTTGGAAAAGGGGAATCAAACTAGTCATTGGTCCATGACAGTGAATAATATCTGGAGCCCAGCCAAATTTCTTAACCGTTTCCATTACACCTTTACAGAAGAAAACTGTTCTATCCTGATTGTCTTCAAATGGTTTTCCTTCTTCGTCTTCAAATACAAACTTTCTTTTGAAGAATTCTTCATTGTCCAAAAAATATACTTGTATTCGAGCACCAGGTAATGATGCTACTTTTATAATTAATGGGTAATCTTCATCATCCACGATAATATTCATTCCAGATAATCGCACAACCTCGTGAAGTCTATGACGTCTCTCGTTAATAGTACCAAATCTCGGCATTAGCACTCTGATTTCATACCCACTTTCTTGTGTGTGCTGAGGTAATTTTCTCACTAACTCTGACATCTCCGACAGCGTTGTATATGGCTTCATCTCTTGTGTGATAAACAATACTCTCTTCTTACTCATTTACGCTATTTCAATTAAATAAATCCTCATATTTTAAAACGGGCTGCAAAGATAATAAAATAATTGCGCTTTACACTCTAAGAGACTACTGATAATCAAATGTTTGAACAAAAAAGTAGCAAATAAAAAAGACTACCTTAGACTTATATATTTTATAATAAAATCATATTATTGAATATATATTAATGATATCGAGACGACACCCCTATTTCTAAAGGCTTAATAACCAATTCAATACTTAATTTGATAACTGTTCAAAAGGCTGAAGTCTCTTATTTTGTCATCTTAACAATCCTGCGTTATTTTAAAGTTAAAAACCAGTAATAGACAATCATTCATCATGAGAATTACATTATTAGAGTATATTTAATTGTTTTTAATGTAAAATCGCAAAGAGACAAGTCTAATAAATCCGATTTTACTCCTGCAAGTATAAACTTATCAAAATATGAGAATACAATCTTCAATATTTATAGCCTTACTAGGCGCTGTATTAACATTAGGTGCTTTTTATCCTAGTGATAATGTACCTCCATATGAAGAAAGAGAGGCAGTCATTCTTCATGGAGTACTAACCTTTATAAAACAAGCACACGTCAACCCAAAACCTATTGATGATGACTTCTCAAAAGCTGTCTTCAAAATGTATCTGGAGAGGATAGATAATGGAAAAAGGTTCTTGATCAAAGAAGATATTGACAAATTAAAGGTTGATGAATTGAGCATTGATAATCAAGTTAATGCTCGCACGTTAGACTTCTTCGATGTTAGTTTAGTTATGCTTGAAAATGGTGTAAAAAGAGGTGAAAGTATTTTTACTGACATTATTACAAACCACAAATTTGATTTCGACAAATTAGAAATAATAGAACTTGATAATGATAAAAAGGTGTGGGCACATGACGAAGCTGGACTAAAAGATGTATGGAGAAAGTATCTCAAATATGATATCGTCCAAAAGTTTGACAGAAAAAAGTCGAAACAAGATGATGCCATCGAAAAAGATAAAGAAGCCCAACTAGAAATCGACTTCAAAAGGAAAAATAGTGCGTCAGATGAAAAAGAAAACACCGAAGAAAAGGAGCCTCTTATCATTAAAACTGATGCTGAATTATTAGCTGCCGCACAAGTAGATACAAAAGAAAATTTCGAAGACTGGTTCGAAAGATTAAATAAACTAAGAAGATCAGATCGCTTCGAAACATATTTAGGTGCGATTACTAATTACTTTGATCCTCATACTGGATATTTCAACCCAAAAGAAAAACAGGACTTTGATATTAACATGGGTGGCAAACTAGAAGGCATCGGAGCGAGATTGTCAATAGAGGATGATTATACAAAAGTAGTAAGCATCATACCTGGCGGACCTGCACATATTGGTGCGGAATTAGAAGTGGATGACCTCATAATGGCGGTTACGCAAGAAGGCGAAGACGAAGCAACAGATATCGTAGGATGGAGAATCAGCGATGTAGTACAAAAAATAAGAGGTAAGAAAGGTACTGTTGTCAAATTGACTACAAAGAAAAAAGATGGAACTATTGTAGACATCTCAATCGAAAGAGACCAAGTAATTATCGATCAATCTTTTGCTAGATCTGTGCTTTTAGATTTTCCTGGAACAGCTAATAACATTGGCTACATAAAACTACCAAAATTCTACAGTAGCTTCGAAAACGAAGATGGGAACTCTTGCGCTAAGGATGTAGCCAAGGAAATTGAAAAACTAAAAGGCGAAGATGTAAATGGGATCATCTTAGATCTCAGAAACAATACTGGAGGATCATTATCTGACGTGGTTGACATGACGGGATTATTCATCGAAGAAGGTCCAATCGTACAAGTAAAACCTAAAAATAGGAAAGCTTATGTGCACTCGGACACAGACTCTAATGTACAATATGACGGGCCACTTATCGTGATGACCAATCACCTTAGTGCTTCAGCGTCTGAGATACTTGCCGCTGCACTTCAGGATTATGGAAGAGCAATCATAGTAGGAAGCAACTCTACTTTTGGGAAAGGTTCTGTACAGAGATTTTTTAATCTAGACAAAGCGTTTTCTGGAAAAAATGATGACATGAAACCGCTTGGAAACCTTAAAATATCAATGCAAAAATTCTATAGAGTAGATGGTGGTAGTACGCAATTGAAAGGAGTAACACCAGATATCATACTACCTGACAACTATCATTACATCCAAACAGGAGAAAAAGAATATGACAATGCTCTAGAATGGACTGAAATAGAAAAAAAAGAGTATAGTCAAAATGTAGTAGAGCTCAATAACAAAAGTAAGATAGTTGCACTCAGTAAAGAGAGAGTAGAAAACAATGAAAACTTCCAATTGATCTTAGATAATGCAGCTAGACTGAAAAAGAACAGAGATTTCTCCCAATACCCAATCAGCATCAAAGAGTATCAAGCTGTAATTGATCAAAGAGTAGAAGAAGCTAAGAAGTTTAAAAACCTTTTCGAAGATGATGTTCAATATCTCAATGTAGAGAATATGGGTATAGATACCTCATATATCAACAGTGATGAAAGTAGAATCGCCAGAAACGAAGTATGGATTGAAGGCTTAAAAAAAGACATCTACCTAGAGGAGACATTAAAAATCATAAGAGACTTGATAAACAATGAAGATTCTTATTCAGCTATTGAAGAAAAATTCAAAATGTCGGAGAAAAAAGAATTAAAACCATAGGCACTTAGTAAGCTATACTTGTAAGTCTCAAGAAAAAGACATAATTTACGTCTAAGTAAATAGTTTTTGAAAGCAGTTAACCGTTAGGATCCTTGATTCTAGCGGTTTTTTTATCATAAGGTATATATATATTGTGACCTTTATAAACCTTAGCTTTAAAATGATGATCTCAATGATACACAAATTGCAATTTACTTTATCCGCATTCATAATTACTACCTCTCTATTTGCTCAACAAATAAATAATATCAAAGATCTACGACCTGTATCAGGATCAGGGGTTCGAAATGTATCTTGTAATTTTTCAAATGATTTTTATTTTGCAGGAAACGAGTCACAGTCGGCATTTCTGGAGGTTTTTTCAACTAATGAAAACCTTGAGATGAGTAAGAGAATAGGCGCTCCTAATGTGAGAGGTGTAGAAGGTCTTTATTCTACAGATAACTATTTATACATATACACAAGAGAACAAGGAAACATCATGGATCTATATCGGTCTGAAGCTGGGAATAATGATGATGAATTAATTGTGTCTTTGGAAAATAGTATAGTACAATCATTTGTTTTCAATAGTGGGCTAGTTTTTATAACAGAAGATAACCAGGAAAATAAAAATGTCTTTTATATAAGCGACGACTCTGATGAAGTGATTTCAGTACTAGAAAATGTAAATCTAGGTCAGTATGACTTTGATGTTACTAATCATGGAGAATATATAATATTATCACCACTAGATGATAGGGATTATGAAGAGGGAATAACTTTTTTTAATACTATCATAAAGCAAGTTCAAAACGATTTACTGATTAGCCAATGTAATGATGTCAGATATGCATATGGTTTTGGAGAACATATAGTGTACTCATGTATGGGAGATTATTATGTTACTAACGTAGCTACTGGTGATGTTGCACTCCTAGATATTGATGGTCGAGACGCTTTACGTCAACTAATATCCAATAATTTATTTTTTGATACAAAAAATCATATTTTAATCGAACCTCAAGAGGGAGATGATATTTTTTATTCAATATCAAAGGATGATCTTGGAGTTGAAATATTGTGTGACAAAACAAGATCAAAAGTAAATTTATACGATCAAAATGGATTAATTTATTTTAATGAAAAAGATGAATCCGGAGTTCGTCATTTATTTCAAAATGATGGTACGCTTGCGAGTAAAAAAGAAATAGTTTACGAAGAAGAAAACTTCTTTATAAGGAAGGGTGCCGTTCTAAATGGTATCCCACATTTTATTGTTAAGCAAGGTTCATCATTTTCGGATGAGTATATTGTGAGTATTGATCCATCAGATGAACTTAAAGCTATTGCTCAAATAAATACAAGTGTAAACGATCCTGTTTTGGAAGTTTTGGGAGATCATATTGTGTTTATTAATGAGGCGAACAATTTAGGAGTAGAGCTATATTCTCTTTCATACGTAGGCTCATCTGTTGAGGATAATAATATACAAGATCTATCTGTTTATCCTAATCCATCATCTGGAATACTCAATCTAGGTATAGATGAATCAGAGATTGTTACCATTGATGTATTAAACACTACTGGACAAAGGGCTGAGTTTACCTTAGATGGTAATGTATTGTCAATTACTCAAGCTGGGTTTCATACTGTTCAGATAAAAACGAGGTCAGCTAAATATGGAGCTTCAGTTGTTATTACGGAGTAGAATAATCAAACAGTCAAAACAACTTCATTTGAGCACTTCTATACTTATCAAAAACCGACAGGTTATATTCAAATGGTGCCGTATCCAATAGATACAGTCGCTTCGCTATTCTGAATTGCTGATCAATCATATCAGATATTATACCAGTACCCTTCATTCTTTCTCCATACACAGAATTACCCAATTTCCCTTTATGCATTTCAGCAATCTTATTGAGTACTTTCTTCGCTCTATCAGGATATGACTTATCTAGCCAATCCGAAAAGATCTCAGGTAAATCTCCATTCAACCTCAGCACTATATGAGATATTCTTCTTGCTCCAAGACAGGCTACTTTCTTTACGAGATTGAATATATCATGATCATTAAGCCCAGGTATAATCGGAGCTGCTAAAACAGTAACTGGAAGGCCAGCAGAAGTGAGCCTATCTATCAAATCTAATCTCTTACGAATCGAACTCGCCCGTGGCTCAAGCTTTTGTCTCAGTTTATCATCTAAAGTATTGACAGAAATAGCAATGGATACAAGATTCAATCTATTTAGTTCCTTCAGGATATCGAGATCTCTTAATATCAATGTATTCTTAGTAACTATCCCTACTGGGTGTTTGTAGTCTAAGAATACTTGAAGTAACTTTCTGGTTAGCTGAAGTTTCTTCTCTACTGGCTGATAGCAGTCTGTATTGCCAGAGAGCATTATTGGATATGGTCTCCAGGATTTAGATGTAATCTTCTTTTCCAACAGCTCAGCGGCATTCGTCTTAGCTAGTATAGTAGTTTCGAAATCAGTTCCAGAACTATAGCCCCAATATTTATGTGTATTCCTAGCATAGCAGTAAACACATCCATGTTCGCAGCCTTGATAAGGATTTAGAGAGTATTCCATTCCCGTATCAGGACTATCTACTTTATTAACTATTGTCTTCGGGTAGATATTTACTATTCGTGTTTTTAAAACAGGTAATTCTTCATCGATCCAAATTTCATCAAGCTCCTTGCTACTCGTTCTGTTTTCAAAAGGATTATCAGGATTGATTTGTGCTCCTCTGCCATGAATAAAACGCTTTGTATTTTTTATCTCATTTCTCATGTGTCTAGTTATGTGACATTATTAGTTGTAATATACGACTTTAATTTCACAACTTCAATGCCTTCCATTGAGATAAAACCTATCCTCCCTAAGCAAATCAGTCATATTAAACAAGATAGTAATATGATGTAACATATTGAATATTAGTAATATAAATACATGCCAAAAACTCTTTATACGGAATGTGGAAAAAGAAAAAGAAATATCTGAAACCACTTAATATTTATATCACAGAAAAACTATACCTTACCACCAAATAATTAGCATTGTTTAAAAATCGTATAGGGAGACGTCCTAGATACGATTTTTTTTTGCCCTTTTGTGTCTGATATTCCCACCTAAAATAGTCCCTTTACAAAGTAAAATTCATTCTTTTCGAGAAAGAAGTAATACCAGTTCTGTTTGAGAATTTCCCTTTAGGTTAAAGGGAAATAAAGTGCGCCGCTAGTGATGGCTTTCGTAGAAAACACCCGTTTCTCTGAAAACATCCGTTGTGAAGCAAACACATGGACAAAAAACGAGAGCTTAGCAATAGTGAATATGAAACAATCACTCATACCTAAGCAATTCATGGAACTCTAAACATAGCTAGGGCGAGTACTCTTAACGTAGAATAAAGTGATCTTACTTTAAATATATGCATCATTTGTTAATCTGACTTCTGTAAAAACCAATGCCTTTCAGGCAGTGCTAGTGTAAGACCCTATAGTGAAATAATATCTTTCCACTCTCTTTTATATATCAACAATGAGAATAAACCAAATACAAGGGTGATAATAATATAAAAATAGATGTTAGGTAATCCTAAATGGCGAAGATATAATGAACCAACCGCTAATATGGCAGTGATCAAAATATAACCAAGAATTGACTTTACTGGATAAACTACAGGGTAATGCTTCTGTCCTACTATATATCCAATTACAACCATGACAATGTAACAAGCTAGTGCCGCCCAAGCTGAAACAATGGCTCCGAAACGAGGTAATAATGCTACGCTTATAACGATAGTTACCACGATTCCTACTAATGATATCATAGCTCCTATATGGGTCTTATCCTTAAGCTTATACCAGATAGAAACATTATAATATAAGCCTAAGAAAATATAAGCAAATAGTAATATTGGGACAACATTGATACCACTTCTGTAATCTTCTCCAAGCAATAAAATTATCACATCGATATAAAAAATCAATGCTAATGCTCCTAAACAAGCCACAAGAGTAAAGGCAAGTGCTACTTTTCCATAGATTTTTAAAGAATTCTTATTCTCTGCATTATTGAAAAAGAAAGGTTCTGCAGCGTAATTGAAAGCTGATGTAAATAGATTTAGCATTATGGCTAACTTTGCAGCAGCGGCATAGACGGCTACATTTGATATATTTTCAATTATATCACTTCCTAGGAAATACTTCTGTAAAGGTGCCGCAAAAGCTTGATTGATATTACCCGCAATAGCCACAAAAACCAATGGGACTACATACCAAAACATCTTCTTAAATAGCACTATGTCAAACTGAAATTTTATGCCTCTCAATTCAGGAATCATAAAAAGTAATACAAATCCAGAAGCCCATAAATTAGCTAGAAAGACAAAATCTACTTGCCGATTCATACCAAAAAATGAAGTAATTGACTCATACCGTTTTGGCATATTGTTAGGCAAAACTTCGATAAAGAATATAATAAGTCCGGCTGTCACAATGATATTCAAAAACTTAAGAATAACAAACCTAATTGGTCGATTCTCTATCCGAAGCTTAGCAAATACAGGTGCGGCAAGAGCATCAAAAATCAAGAAGTAAACGAACCATCTAACATAATGTGGAGAATCCCCATATGTTAATGCTTCAGCCAGCATATTATCAAAAGGCACAATGCATATTAGCGTTAGAATAGAAATACCTAACACTGTCCAAAATGTGGTACTAAACACTTTATCCATTCCTTCTTTCTTACCATACCGGAACAATGCCGTATCCATTCTAAAAATAAGAATAGTCAAAATCACCGCGGCATAGCTATACATATCTGCATAAATTCCATATTCTACTTTTCCAAATTTTCTAGTTAGATATATGGTAAATACAATAAATAGCAAGACTCTTGAGATGATATTACTCAACCCATAAATAGCAGTTTCCCCAGCTAATTTTTTGATTAATGACATTGTAATTTTTTAATATATGATGCAAGATAATTCAAAATCTATATCAGAATCTAAGCATTATGATATTCGTTGCTAGTTATCTATTATTTGACCATGTAGTTTATCGTATTTGCAACGCTGATCGAATAATATTTTACTTTTGCAACTCGAAATAAAAAATAAATATGATATCTATCGATGGAATAGCAGTAGAATTCAGTGGGCACAAATTATTTAGCAATGTATCTTTTGTCATTAACCAAAATGATAAGATAGCACTCATGGGTAAAAACGGGGCCGGTAAATCAACAATGATGAAAATTATAGCTGGTGAACAACAACCTTCACGTGGGCATGTTCGAAAAGCTAAAGATTCTGTAATCGCATATCTGCCGCAACACCTACTTACAGAAGATGATCGCACGGTATTCGAAGAGGCAGGCAAAGCTTTCCAGGAATACAATAGTATGAAAGAAGAAATGGATAAGCTCAACAAGGCTCTAGAAACTAGAACGGACTACGAGTCCAAAGAGTACATGGATATCATAGAACGAGTTACAGATCTCGGTGAAAAATTTTACTCTCTAGAAGATGTAAACCATGACGCAGAAATCGAAAAATCGCTACTAGGTTTGGGTTTTAAAAGAGGGGATTTCGAGAGGCAAACTAGCGAATTCAGTGGTGGATGGAGAATGAGAATTGAATTGGCAAAAATATTATTGCAAAAACCAGATCTTATCTTACTTGATGAACCTACCAATCACATTGATATAGAATCTGTGATGTGGCTCGAGGATTTCTTAATCAACAAAGCAAACGCAGTAGTCGTCATCTCTCACGATAGAGCATTTATAGATAACATCACAAATAGAACCATAGAGGTGACGATGGGTAAGATCTATGATTACAAAGCTAATTATTCTCATTATCTAATATTGAGAGAGGATCGTCGTGCAGATCAGGTAAAGGCATTCAAAGAGCAGAAAAAATTTATAGCGGAACAAGAACGATTTGTTGAACGGTTCAAAGGGACATACTCAAAAACGAATCAGGTATCGTCAGTGGAACGAATGCTAGAAAAGCTGGAGATAATTATAGTAGATGAAGTTGATAATGCTGCATTGAAACTGAGGTTCCCACCATCTCAAAGATCAGGAGACTATCCTGTTATCGTCGAGGATCTATCAAAAAAGTATGGCGAGCACACTGTGTTCCAAAAAGCGAACATGACTATCGAACGTGGTCAAAAAGTCTCATTCGTAGGTAGAAACGGTGAAGGAAAATCCACTATGATCAAAGCCATAATGGGAGAGATCGATGTCGATGGTAGATGCGAATTGGGCCACAACGCAAAAGTGGGATACTTCGCACAGAACCAAGCTTCACTTCTAGATGGTTCATTGACTGTATTTGAGACTGTAGATGAAGTAGCTAAGGGAGATATCAGATCGCAAATCAAGAATATCCTCGGAAGATTTATGTTCAGCGGCGATGACGTAGATAAAAAGGTAAGTGTGTTATCCGGTGGTGAAAAAACAAGACTTGCAATGGTCAAACTCCTACTCGAGCCTGTTAACTTACTTATCTTGGATGAACCTACTAATCACCTTGACATCAAATCAAAGGATGTACTCAAAGAGGCCCTTCTCAATTTTGATGGTACACTTATATTAGTATCTCACGATAGGGACTTCCTTCAAGGTTTGTCAGAAAAAGTATTCGAGTTTAAAGACAAAAGAGTATTGGAACACTTTGAAACAATTGATGCCTTTTTAGAAAGAAATAAAGTTGAGAATTTAGCGAAAGTCGGCATGGGGTAACGAATACTACCTATTAGTTGATTAATTTGAGAAATTAGCTTAAGAGTTTCTTATTTTGACATCTAAACTTAAAACATGAAATACTACATACTTATAATATTGATAGGCTTCGGTTCTTTCTTGGCAGCACAGTCAAATGGCGTTACCATAGAAGAAGAGAAAGAAGTTAAACAATTGATACAAGGCATTTTCGATGATGTGTGGGGCGGTCTTGATTCTACAAAAATATTAGATTACCATACAGAGGATTTCATCATCCTCGAAAATGGAGAACTATGGAGTAATAAAGAGATCAAATCGTATATCAAAAGAAGTCTTCAGTCACAAATAAAGACGGACCGACTAAATTCATTCGATTATATCTCAATGGAAAAGCAAGGGGACGCTATTTGGGCTGCTTATCACAACTATGCTACTTTCTCTGTCTCCAGAAAAGAAACGGGGAAGGGATATTGGTTAGAAAGTATTGTTGCTATTCCGACTGAGCAAGGCTGGAGATTGCGGATGATGCATTCTACTTGGGTGCCGCAGAAGAAATAGTATTTAACTTTCTTTTCATGGATAGAACACGAATTACAATAGGGTGACTTGCGTAGCAAACGCATTGCATTGAACGTATTTTGACGGATTACTAATTGACATCCCTACAAAATAGGAGCTCTCTACCAATACGTACTTGAATAACTTACAACGTAATCTTCTATTGTATTCGACACCTCAGTGAACCCATGTAATATAGAATAAGCCTTAAACAGAGACTCGAATATACATCCAAACGAATTAAAAAAACCTATTTTTTTTAACAAGGCGTTTTTTTAAAACATCTTTTTTATCGAGCCCGACGCAAGCATCGGAGAATTCTTTTTATTAAACCTATCCATTGCAAGTAAGAATGGTACACATACGACTAAAGTCGCGAATACAATAAAGCTCGAAATGAATCAGGATTGGTTATCGCTTCATTTTTTCACAACCAATTAATCAAGAGAGACAACAAAAATTGAAAGAAATAAAGTACAGGAATTAGAATAAGAATACCCACCATCCTCTTTTGATACTGTTCTCTAAGAATTTTTCTATTTATAAATTCTCTGATCTTCTTATTTTCAAATTTACTCAAAGGTTGTAGTTTATAATCACCGTCCCTGAGCCCATTTTTCACCTTGTGAAAAGGCAGCCTTTTTCTCCTTCGTAATTCTGCATTAGCTTTTATACTTGCATTCATTCCTCCAGCTGATCCCATGATATCTCAATTTTGATTCTATAAGAAGATAAAGGCTTTAGGTAGACTAATTCGAAAATCACGATATAGAGGGATAGAAACACGACGAATATAAAAATAATACCTAATGTAACCTCGTGAACCCATATAACGAGAAACAAATCAATCACTGAAACAGATGTATTCAAAAAACGAAAATACAAGCTTTAGCGGTACAACATCGACTAAAGTCGCGAATACATCAAAACTAAAATCGTAAAACAAAAAAAGCCAGTTCGAAATGAATCCGAACTGGCTATTGCTCTCTATAAAATCAGGAGTTATCCTTCTAATTTGAATTTTACAGGAAGTGTATACTGTACTTTCACAGCTCTTCCTCTTTGTTTTCCTGGTGTCCATTTGGCACCCATACTGTTCATAGCTTCTACTACTTTAAGAGCCGATGCTCCTGTACCTGCACCTGGATCCCTTACGATCTTGGCTCCGGCTACAGATCCATCTTTTTCTACTACGAACTGGACTACTGCCATACCCTCTACACCATTTTCACGTGCTATCGCAGGATACTTAAGGTTCTTGTAGATGTACTGAAGCATTTTGCCCTTTGCACATTCTTCTTTTTCTTTATCCGTTCCTCCCGAGTCTTCACAACCTGGGAATCTAGGCATCTGCTCTACCACTTTGAAGATCTCGTCCTCTACTGGTGGCGGTGGTGGTGGCGGCGGCGGCGGTGGCGGTGCAGCCACTACAAGCTCTTCTATCACATCATCCGCTTCGATTTCAGTATCTTCGAATATTGGTTCGTCTTCTTCTTCTATTTCTTCTTCTGGCACCTCTTCGATCACCGGTGGCGGTGGTGGCGGTGGTGGTGGTGGTGGTTCTGCTGTTCTTGGTGGCTCTTGTTCTATTTCTTCATCAAAATCCATTGCGCCATCTGGAATGATGACTGTCTTGTCGTACCTTGTCCAACTGAATGCAAACAAAGTAAAAGCTAATGCCACAGCCATTCCATATCCGAAGATAGAACTAGTCTTACGCATTACATCTGCTTCTGGATACTTATTTCTTGATTTTAGATACGATCTTATGTCACCATCATCATACTTAGAACTTAAATCAGAATCACCTTGTTTCTTGATGTAAGCCCTGTATGCAAAAATAATGGCAGCAGTAAGAAGTATCAAACCTAGAAAAAGAAGCCCAACGGTCTGTCCCGTCAATGATAAATCTCCCATAGTTAGTGTTTAATAAATTTATAAAAAGCTGTCAATCCTATAATTGAACCTATAATATTAGCAATAATATCTAGAACCTCAAAATACCTTCCCGAATTCATTTGCCATTGTAAGAATTCCATAAGGAGTCCTAGAGCGATAGAAACATAGAAAGCTATCCGAGCACCCTTGACTTTGCCAACTTTAGCGCTCAATAATTTCGACCACAAAAAAACAAAGATAGCGTAAGAAACCAAATGCGAAAGTTTATCAAAATTCGCAAAATCCGTCCAACTTGATCTCGGCATTGCCTCTTTTGGCAATAGCGATGCAACTAGGATGAATATTGTCCATACAAAAGCTGCAATTCTTGTCGTCATATATTTAATAGATGCAATGATAATTAAAAGTGGTGTGTGTTTGAAATATTTTTCTAAAGAAAAACATTTGTTGTGAAGTTGTTTATTTGTAGAGTAGTTTGTTAGACGTTCATCTATCGTCAACAAATACCAATTAAGTAACTTTACAATATCACACCTTTACAACATCACATCTTAAGCTATCAGAGCTTTGTAATCCTCCGCACTCAATAAATCTTCAAGCTCAGACTCGTCAGTTGGTCTTACCTTCACTATCCATCCATCACCATAAGGTTCAGAATTTAATAATCCAGGCTCGTCACCTTCAGACTCATCAATCTTTTCGTTGAATTCTAAAACTTCTCCTGAAACAGGCATAAAGAGATCAGATGTAGTTTTCACCGCTTCTACTGTACCGAAAACTTCATCTTTAGCAACTTCGTCTCCTACAGTATCTACCTCTACATATACTAATTCTCCTAATTCGCTCTGAGCAAAATCAGTAATACCAATTGTAATAGTACCGTCTTCTTCTAGACGTATCCATTCGTGCTCTTTGGTATACTTTAAATTATCTGGTGTATTCATTTTAATATTTATTGTTCTAATTTGTTGGTTAGGTTTTTAGTTAATTTTTCTTTCCGCCAAAGATTCCACCACCTTAATCATCCTCCAAAAGAGGACATACGTGATAGGACTCGGGCACTTCAATTTTTAGCTCCTATTCCGAAATACTAGTTACTATTGTATAATCTTGTACTCCTTTATGCACTTTACAATGTATAACTAATATAATTATACATCTTCTCTCGTTCAATCACTAGTGCTGGGAATTATTTCTCTGAAATAAACTCCTTTCAGCGAGCCGAACTTGCGTAAGTGCTGGGAGTTATTTCTCTGAAATAAACTCCTTTCAGCGAGCCGAACTTGCGTAAGTGCTGGGAGTTATTTCTCTGAAATAAACTCCTTTACCAGCGAGCCGAACTTGCGTAAGTGCTGGGAGTTATTTCTCTGAAATAAACTCCTTTACCATTCGAGCCGAACATATTCTAGTGCTGGGAGTTATTTCTCTGAAATAAACTCCTTTCAGCGAGCCGAACTTGCGTAAGTGCTGGGAGTTATTTCTCTGAAATAAACTCCTTTCAGCGAGCCGAACTTGCGTAAGTGCTGGGAGTTATTTCTCTGAAATAAACTCCTTTACCATTCGAGCCGAACATATTCTAGTGCTGGGAGTTATTTCTCTGAAATAAACTCCTTTACCCAATCAGTCGTTACTGATTTTGGCCTTTCTAATGGGAACCCCATTGCTCTACTCCATACAAGTGCAGAAAGAACACCAAGTGCTCTAGAAACACCAAATAATACGGTATAGAAGCTGTATTCTTTCAATCCATAATGAACTAGAAGTGCTCCTGAGTGAGCATCTACATTTGGATTTGGATTTTTTACCTTTCCTAATGCACCAAGAATTCCTGGCACTACATCAAACATATTCCACACTATATTTACGTAATCATCGTCTTTAATATATTCTTCTGCAAAAACTTTTTGAGCTGTAAATCTAGGATCTGGCTCTCTCAATACTGCATGACCATAACCAGGGATTACTTTTCTTGCCGCTATAGTTTTATTTACATAGCCAGCGATTTGTTCTTTTGTTGGTTTTGTAGTATTTAGTTCTTCACACATCTCAAAGATCCACTTGATTACTTCTTGATTTGCTAATCCATGAAGAGGTCCAGCTAGTGCATTCATACCTGATGCAAGTGCATAATAAGAGTCACTTAAGGTAGATCCAGTCAAATGAACTGAATGAGCCGAGGCATTACCTCCCTCATGATCAGCGTGGATTGTAAGATACAATCTCATAAGCGACATGAAATCTTTGTTCTCCATACCTAGCATGTGAGCAAAATTTCCTGCCCAATCAAGTGATGTATCCGGTGCTATATGATCTCCATTATGAAAAGTACGTCTATATATATAAGCTGCAACTCTTGGAAGTTTTGCGATAAGATTCATCGCATCTTCATAGGTTGCGTCCCAATAATCTGTTTTACTCATTCCTTCTGCGTATCTCTTAGCGAATACGCTTTCGCTCTGCATAGATACAATCGCCATACTGAATTGAGTCATAGGATGTGTATCTGAAGATAGCGCATCTAACGCAGCAAAGGTATGTGCAGGTACTTCAGCTCTCTTTTCCCATTCATCAGTAAGCCAATCTACTTGTTTTTTAGTAGGTAATTCTCCAACAAGCATCAGCCAAAATAATCCTTCAGGAAGTGGCTCTTTATCTCCATCGGCTTTTGGCAGTAGCTCTCTTAACTGTGGAATATTATACCCACGAAACCTAATACCTTCATTAGCATCTAATTGAGATGGATCCCAAACCATGGACTTCACACCTCTCATTCCTCCAAATACCTGAGTAAGAGTAACTTCTCCTACTACTTTATCACCATGCTCTTTGAGTAGTGCTTTTGTTTCTGCATAAAGGGCAGTGGCCTTTTCTTTAAATTTAGCTTTTAATGGATCCATTCGCTCGGGTATGTATATTTTCTTCTTTTAATGAATTATAATTTGTTTTGTCTATCTATAGAAAGCAAAACGCAAAATAAAGTTCTGCTCACCGCTTTTTAATAGCGGCACTAAATTACAATAAATGAATTGTATTACAACAAAAAAATGCGGGGATAGTAAAAAAGATCCTAAATTTTGACTACCCCACCGCAAGCGGATGGAGCATTCGCCAAAATTTTTCCAACCTAAAGGTCGGTCTTCGGATCTTTTTTGTGATAAGGCGTTTTTATGCAAAAACATCTTTTTATGACTCCGACGCAAGCATCGGAGAATTTAAGTATTAAAGTTGTTTCAAAAAAATGTCAGAATGTCTACATAATCTAGTATTCATACTTAACATTAACACATGTAATTTTATATATATTTGTGTTTTTTATAATATGTTTTCAACTTTGGATCTATATTTTATGAATAGCGCAAAAAAGGAATACAAGATATTAGGTGTCGATCCAGGTACAAATTTACTTGGGTATGCAATCTTACAAGTAAATGGTAAAAAGATCAGCTTGCAGACAATGGGCGTCCTCAGACTTAAGTCCTATGAAGACCATATGACCAAATTGAAAGAGATATTTCTACAACTTCAAGAAATAATAGAAACCTACCTTCCTTCTCAGATGGCTGTAGAGGCTCCTTTCTATGGAAAAAATGTACAGTCAATGCTCAAACTTGGACGAGCACAAGGCGTAGCAATGGCAGCCGGTATCACTATGGGATTAGAGATAACAGAATATGCTCCCAAAAAGATAAAACAATCTGTTACGGGCAATGGAAATGCCTCCAAAGAACAAGTTGCAGCTATGCTAGAAAGTATATTGAATATAAAAATTACAGATGGGCCTCTTGATGCTACTGACGCACTGGGTGCTGCTGTCACACATTTCAATCAAAGCTCTGGACCATTAGCAGGCAAAAAGAACTACAAAGATTGGGGTAGTTTTCTAAAAGACAATCCAGGGAAGGTTTCTAAGCTAAAATAATTGAGCTTTTATTGTTTCCTTGTATAAACTGTTTGTTCTTTAGCGAAATCGTTGGGATTACAAAATCGATTTTTCATGTCGGCCAAGAGTATTTAACTGTATTCGATGCTTCAGCTTCATGAACCAATGTAGTATGGAACTTAATTACGCCAAAAAAATCACAAATAAGTAACCACATGCAATGTTACCGAGAGTGGCTCAAAAGCAACTAGAGTAACGAATAAATTAAAGCCCATTATCAAAACCTTGTATTTACCACATTATTAGATGCAGATCCGAATCTATACCTTATTCCAAAAAACATATACATTGAGAAATTACTATCCCGAAGTTTGTTTTGAAGTAATACATCTTCTACGGTCAGATCGCCTTTTGGTATATTGATTCTATCTTTGGTAATACCGTAGTAGATGCCTGTATAAAAGTTGAAACCTTTGAATAAATTAACATCCACACTTGGATTGATATCAATGCTATATCTATCTGACCGTGAAATAAAATGACTTACTCCTGCGTCAAAATCAATATTTCCCCAAGGTTTTACAATCTGATAATCAATAGATAATCTATGTCTTGCTAACAATTCTGTATCCTTAAAATAGGATGTTATGTCTATATAATCATTGTATCTAGCTCCTATTTCGTATCGGAAAGTGAAGTTATGATCTGACACCTGGGAATAAGGAAATACATTATATTCTATAGCGGGCGAAACAGTAAAACTATGATCATAGTTTTCAAATATGCTTCTAGTATATCTTAAAATCCCTCCAGCTGACCAGTGTTCGTCTAGACTTTTTACATAAAGCATATTTCCATAGAAAGAATTCTGTAAATTAGAAATGGTTTCTTCTTCCTCGCCCTCACCAATGATGAAGTTACTTTCATTTCTATTGTAGTTTATCCGAGTAAAAAACTTATGATCTTCGGTAGTTCTATTGGCACTTATATTAAATCTTAGGTTCTGAGAATTAAATTGTGATTCTCGATTCAAGTTACCATTTACCCCCAAAGAAAAAACCCAATCATTCCAAGAGTCTACAGAGAGAACCTCTTCAGTCGATTCATTTTCTTGTGATACGGAATAAGTGATATCTCCTGCCAATCCTTCATCAACCATATATTTAAGGAGACCTTGTTTAAGATATTTTACTATTTCTAACCTCTTATCATCCTCCACTGCATTTGCGTCAGTAAAAAACTTCAATTCATATGGTTCTACCTCTGACTTTTTATTTTCTATCGTCATAGTATACTCTCTCCCACCACTTCCAGTATTTTGATTTATCAACAGAATATACAATTCTGCTGATTGACGATCCAACATAAAGTCCACAAAATCTATCTCAGACTTTATATACGTCATATCACAATATGTTCTGCAATCTAGAAACATTTTTGGCCTTCCTTGAGCTGACAAAATAACAAACAGGAATATAATCGTATTTAAATATTTCATTGAAATTGTTTTTAGTAGTTAGTCTAGTTAGAGTCCTTGTACATGGTGAATGTAGAGAGAATTAACTATCAAAAAACTAAATTAATGTCAATGAATGTAAAAGGTATTCTTTAAAATTCAAATGAACTCGTTTTATCAAAAAAAATGTGGCTTGGGATTTCTCCCAAACCACATTAATATAAATTCGTTACTGATTCTATCTTTGATAATAGGAAACAATGCTCGCTTTCGCTATAGTATTATTCCAAAGATAAAAACCAACTACAGCCGCATTTGTATTTTCATCAACTCCTAGTTTATCTGTTTTTAAAGCATAAACAGTAATAATATATTGATGAAGTCCGTGTCCTTCTGGAGGACATGGTCCACCATATCCTTTTATCCCATAATCTGTGATACTTTGGATAGAACCTTCTGGGGCTAATGCTAGATCAACATTTCCAGCACTTGACACTATTTCATTTATATCAGATGGTATATCAAATACCACCCAATGCCACCATCCACTGCCTGTGGGTGCATCCGGATCATACATAGTTACTGCAAAACTCTTAGTGCCTTCCGGAGCATCGGTCCATTTAAGTTGAGGTGATTTATTTTCACCAGTACAACCAAAACCATTAAATTCTTGAGATTCTATAGCTTGCCCACCTAAATCATTGCTTGTAAGAGAGAATGTATTCTGACCAAAAATACTTGTCGATAGCATCATCACCAACCCTAAAATTAAATTTGCTTTTTTCATATTGTTCTATTTTAATATTTAAAACAAAAATACGGACTGGCGCTAATCTAAAGAATAGGGATCTGTCCAAAAAGTGTTGCAAAATGTTCAATTACTGTAATGTTGTTTTGGCGTAACTCCAAATTTCGTCTTATATGCTTGAACAAAGCTTGACAAGTTATCAAAGCCAGCTTCTATGTATATATCTGATGAACGCTTTTGCTCATCTTTCAATAATCGAGAAGCAAGTTCTAATCTCTTGTTTTTGAACCATTTCATTGGAGACTCCTTATAGTGTTTCTTAAATTCTCTTTTAAAAGTAGAAACACTCATGTTACATAGAAATGCGAGCTCATCTAATGTCAATTTGTTGAATTGATTACTTTCTATTGTTTCGGTAAATTTATGAGATTCGTCATCACTGTTTGTAACTAACGCAAATAAAAAATCAGACCCTTTAAATTCAATTAGATAATGTAATATTTCTTCGAATTTCGCATTTAGAATATTTTCTTGACCTTGTTTGGATAATTTAATAACATCTAACAAACTAATGACAAACCTATTTATGAATAAATCATAATCAAAAGAAAAAACAGACTGGTACTTTAAGTTTTCAGATTTCTTTAGCTCGTATTTCCTGATGAATTTTATTACCATTTCATCAGAGAAGAAAAATAACATACTTCGGTAATTACTCTTTATGTCCGATAGTTTTTCTGTCATCAAACAATGGCCTGACTTCATGAGTAAAAATTTGGTATTCCTAATTGCAAAGGAAGAGTTATCAAAAAAGACTTCTTTTTGCCCATCCAAAAGAAACGAAAAAGTATTCTTATTTAGAATAATTTGTTGCATGGATATCTCTTGCAAACTTTTATAATCGAAAACATTAATTGAATTTTGAGAATCTAATGTCAGTTCATCAGGTAGCTTTATTATTTTCATTTATACTATGATATAAACCATTAAAAAATCCTACTCCCCGCACCCAATCGGGCTCCCTGGTGGCATATTTGCTAAGCCCGGCAACACAGACATTTCAGAGTCATTCATCTGATCTATCATCATATTGATATACATATTGTTAGCTTTTATGGCTATAGTATTTTCTGATTTTTTCAGATATTGAGATTGAATTTCTTTTAGATGCATTAGTGCCATTGCAGCTACCTGCTTATTTATTTTTCTATTCTTTGCCAGTTTTATCAAGTGGATTGCAAGCACTTTTTTTGGGATAAGGGATAGTTGCGTTTCATATCCTAGCTTTGCTCCAGCATTTGTAAAAACCCTAGAAGATATAGATGATAGGTATTCTTCTAACGATACTTCTTTTTGCAAATTAACCCTAGCTAATCTTTCAGGGTGAAGCATAAGTGACAACACAAAATTGGTGTATGCCTCCGCACCATTCAGTGGGTCAAAAACCATGTTCATATCAGAATCGAATGACTCTCTACTTCTTCCAAAACCTTTAGCTGATGGTAATATATTATCCAATACCGATTGTGGAAATGATAATTCTTGATGCGACAATGTATTAAGCAGTTCCTGTGTCGCTTTGTATTGAACGGCGGTAGACATTGGCGTATTTATTGGTTCTTCGAATCCTTTGACGGCATAATTATAATTTACACCACCTATTATCTTAGCGACACCTTCAGCTTGGTATCTATGCATAAGGTAGGCTGGAACTAGCACTTTTTCTAATTCTGAGTATGGAGTACCGTCCGCAATCGTATTCTCTCCGAATTTATCCAAAGTTGTTTTTCTTAAAATCATTAATCGCTTCAACTCATCAATCGGATCATTTCCATTGTCCCAAAGGTGTGCTTTCGGATGTGCTCCACCCATAGGCCTAGCGTCCGAATCTGACATGTATAATAAGCCTTGTTCTTTTGTTTCTTTTAGAATACTGTTCAGTCCGTCGGCATCTTCCTTCTGATCTGCAAATTCTGTATATCCATATACTATTGTTCGCTTATCCCATTTACCAATCTTATCATCATATGCATCCGACAAATCTATTTGTCCACCATTTTGCTTGATCAACGGATGTGGGTAATCCATTACAGACGCTCGATCGTTACAACTTGCAGCAAAATTATGTGCTAGACCAATCGTATGTCCTACTTCATGGGCTGACAATTGACGTAATCTAGCCAGCGCCATTTCAGTCATAGGTTTATTATTATTTTCAGTAGCGTATGGGGAGAGAATTCCTTGTGCAATCATAAAGTCTTGTCTCACTCTCAATGAACCAAGTGAAACATGGCCTTTGATAATTTCTCCAGTACGTGGATCTACTACTGATGCTCCGTACGACCAACCTCTTGTACTTCGATGGACCCACTGGATCACATTGTATCTTACATCAAGCGGATGTGCGTCAGCTGGTAATTCTTTAACTTGAAATGCATTCACAAACCCAGCTGCGGAATAAGCTTGATTCCACCAAGACGCTCCTTCTATCAAGGCAGATTTTATAGGTTCTGGGCAGCCCGCATCTACATAATAGACGATTGGTTCCATTGCTTCAGATGCGGCTGTTCCAGAATTTTTCTTTTCTAATCTATGACGAGTGATATACCTCTTTGCCATTGGCTTATGGATCGGTGTTGCATAGTCGTAGTATGATATATTATTGAACCCAGAATATGGGTGGAATGTGCGTGGAGTATAATTATCATCTGGTAAGGCGATGAAAGATTGGTGCTGCACTATCGTCACTGCTTCACTTGATGGTGTTACTGTACGCAAGTATTTTCCCGTAGCTTCTCCAATAAAAGTCAAAATTGACTCAAATTCTGTGTTTTGAGGAAATGAATGCAATCCTTCCTTTCTTACCACAGATCTCTTTTTATCCAATTTGTAGATTCCTTCTTTCTTATCTTTTAGTAATCGACTAATGTGGTTTGCATCATGTAATAAGAATGGTGTAAGATCTATTATATAAGATGCCCCTTTATTACTTACAATATCAAAACCGAATAAAACCGAACTAGCAAACGCCTCTCTTACCGCCGCTTTCTCCTTCTCATTATTACTCTCAGCACGATACTTCATGTTAGGCTGCTGGAGCAAAAGTTTATTCCCTTGCTTTACAAATTTTACGATCCTAGTATTTCCGATTTTTCCTCTATCTAGTCCAAGGTCATTTGACCCTACACCTCCTGCAATGGCATTCATATACAAGAACTCTTTGTCTAATTCCGTAACGGTAAGGCTTACCGTTCCTTTTTCTTCATCGTATTTATACTCAAAAAATGGTGATTTTTCAGATTCGTTTTGTGCCGCTATAAATGACGGAATCAAAAGCACAATCAGTATTGAGTAGGTAGCAAGTATTTTCATGTAAATATGTTTAAGTGGCATTAAGGTAATGCTTTTGTATATTGTTAGTTGAACTAAATTTTATGAAACAGCTATTTATATCTGTCATTACTATTTCTGTATTGTTTTCATCTAGCAAAACTTTAGGAAAATTAGGTATAAAACCGTCTATTCTTGAAACAGTGATGTCGCTCAAAAGTATACTCGACAGCAGTACTTCCAACACAATAAAAAAACTAAAAGACATCAACGATAGAGGCACCGAAGGCTCATTTCCTAGCAAAGTTGGAGCCGTGCTTAAAACGCTGAAAACAGTAGGATACCGAGACGAAATAGAGAAAGTGACAAAATCTATAGGTCAAGCAACTACCTTGATATTAGCAGAGAGTGAAGAAATAGTAAATGACGCCATAAGTGAATTAAGATTTATAGATGCAGTAGCCATGGTACTCGGTAGAGAAGATGTTGCCACTAATGTGCTTAAACACGCAATGTACAGCACAGTAAAAAAGAGATATAGTACAAGACTTGGACAAGAACTAAATAAACCGGAAGTAAATACATATTGGCCTCTTGCAGCGAGAGCCTACAACATTTTTGCTAAAACAAAGTGGACGGACCTCTATCTGATTTCTTAGATGAAAGAGCAGTGGACAAACTCTCCTTATCTATTGAAAGAGAAGAAGCCAAAGCAAGGGCAGACTACAAAACTATAGGCAATGGTGTTGTTACAAAATTGTTTGATTACTATTCAAAATATAAATCCTAAACCCTCATCTTCTATTCTTCTAGTCTACAGTTTCCTTCAATTGTTAGGCTTCCATTGTTTTGATTCAATACAGAGCTAACTCCTATGTCAGAAATAACATTGATATTATTTAGCGTAAGATTTCCATTGTTTTCAATGACACCCACCTCTGAATCTGTATTTTCTATTTCAAATCCAATTAGTGATACAGTTTTGCCACTATTGATAATAAATGTTGGAACATTTCCTTCTGAGGCTACACTAATATCATCATTAGGGTTTGCTACTATTACGATACTTTCATCAATAACTATGGATCCAGATCCTATATTGATGGAAGATAATGCAATGGAGCTCTCCAAGAAAATCGTATCTCCATCAACTGCACATTCTAGTGCCGACATTAGAGTCCCCTCAATATCAATAAAGGCAGTATTATTTACGGTAAGGTCACAATAATCATCAAGACAGATCTCGATTCCCCAAGAATCTAAAGCACCACCATCCGCATCAAAATCATCAAAAACAGATAACGTCCACTCTCCTTGAAATTGTTTAGTATCAAATGCTGTCAATGTATTATCAGGTTGATATGCCATTCCATTCGTTGGAGGACATGGATAATTATTATTGGCCGCTTCATCATCAAAATTGATATTAAAGTTATTTTGATTATTACATGGGTCTGACCAGAAGGATTGGCTTGTATTGTCTGGAGCAATCAAAGTGAAATTGAGATCTGAAACATAAGTATGTGTCCCTACAAGGTTAACAATATTAAGGTCAGTAACTATTCCTTTATCTGCGATATTAAAAGAAGAGGTTATTGTTGGTGTGCCAACGGAAGTAATGCTAATTGGCAAATCACTTGCTGATTTCACAATACACGCGCCTGTTTCAAATGTCCATTCATCTGACCATAGTGTGACACCGCAACTATTGGTGCTCCTAACTCTCCAGAAATAAGTCGTGGATATGTTTAATTCCGGAGAAACAACAATGGAAGTCGATGCCGTATTGCCACTGCTTACTATGTTTCCACCATTGCTAATCGTACTTACTTGATATTCATAATTTATTGAACCCGGAGCACTATTCCATGAAAGAACAGGGCCAGTTACCTCTCCTGTAGATCCATCAGCGGGAGATAATAAAACAGGGCTAACGTCAGCATTTTCAACTGTCAAGTTATATGTTGTTTCTTTCGTTATCACTCCTGACACCCCTGTGATTTTTATTGTAAAGTTGCCTGACAGACCATCTAAATCATCAATTGTAATAGTCGTATTATTGCCAGGTGTTATTGGATTTGTAGCTATTGATGCTGTTGCTCCAACAGGAAGGTCTGTTACTGTAAGAGTTATAGGGTCGGTAAACCCAAGGATTGATGCTGACTCTAGTGTAAAAGGAATAGTAAGATCATCACAAGTCGATCCTGAAGTTGGATTCGTATTAATTGTAAAAGAAGGACTGCCACTATTAATTGTTATATCGGTGTCATTAATATCAAAAAATACATTGTCACTGCACTTTACCATTATTCTTGCAGTTGTAGTTGTTCCAAGAGGAACACTTGCCGTTGCAGAACCATCATTTGCTGTAGCGGTTAACATAGATGTCGGATAAGTAAGCCCTCCATCATAAGATATTAATATATCCACGTTATTACAACTTACTGGTGCTATATCAGTATTGGATACATCCCATGTAATTGTTACATTTTCTGACTCCAACCAAGTAGTTGCTGTATTTTGTGAAGTCACTAAAAATGGTCCCGCACTACCTTCGACATCAATTGTAATATCTTGTTCATCTGTACATCCAGGTGCAAAGGTATTGTCACGAACAGTAACTCTAAAATCCATATTTCTATTCACTGTAGGAAGCACTTCCCATTGAAAAGAGACACCTGTTGTTATTGCTGTTATATTCGGAAAATATCTTTTCGAATCTGTTGTTGCAAATATGGACCTAAACATTGGCCCTTGAGCATTTGTCCCAGCTGGTGGCATTACAGGACCTACTTCATTATCCATTTGGTCCCAATTGTAAGTCAAGACATCACCATCTCCATCCGTAGCCACAACATCTAACACAAATGGAGTAGAATGGGGTATTGATTTATTGGTCAAAGCAATTGCAACAGGTGCTACATTGTCTAAGGTTATCACACCATGACATGAATTAGAAGTGAGTTCAGAATTCATCTCCTGGACACTTATGGCATGGAAATATGCATCACTATTATTTTGAACATTGGGACTACAAATTCCTGCATATCCCATTATGGTGCTAGCACTTCCTGGTTCCATAGCTGTGGACCCATTTCTATTACAATCGTTATTCTGCGTATGGTTACCGCCTAATTGGTGCCCTATTTCGTGTGCTACATAATCTATATCAAAAGGATCTCCTTCTGGTGTACCAATTCCAGTTACACCTCTTGCTTTAGAGCCATTGGCACATATTACACCCAAACTAGCAAGGCCACTTCCACCAGTACTGACGATATGACCAAGATCATAATTGTCAGAACCAATGACCGCATCTGTATTGGTTTGATTTTGACTAATCATCGAACCGGAACTTGATCCAGAGAATGGATCAGTTGCGGGATCATAGTAAAACACATCACCTACATTATCAATTAAAACAAGCCGCATTGTTAAATCTTGCTCGAATACATCATTGACTCTATCTACAGTAGTAACAACAGCAGACATAACTAAAGCGGAATCTGCAACGCTGAATGCTCCATGATAATTCGAGTATTCACCTGTCGTAGTCATAGAAAATCTATAGGATCTAAATACACAGTCGCCTGATCTAGAATCTCTGCTCCTATCTTCTTTGATGCCTAATTTTTCTTGCTCAAAATCGCATGTCCAGTTTTCATTGGCTGAAAAATCATTCCTTCTATATATGATCTTATGGTTTTTATCTTTTCTCTGTAAATGGTCGATATAAGTCTGTCCATCTTCATCCGTAATAGTAGCTCTTAGTCCATGGACGGTATAATTGATTCTTATTCTACGAGCCGGGCTTGTAGTGCTGAGTCCATGAAATGTTCTTATATTATCATATCGACTTGCCAATCTAGACTCCATCATTTGATATTTTACTATGCTGAATTCATCCATAGTGCCATCAGCCATCATCACACTGATGAGTGTAGGTTTGTCAGTTTCTGGATTAAATTTCAATTCATCCGGAGCATTCCAAAGTATATCTTTGATTGCTGAATCATCCACATTTGCAGTGATAAACTGATCTGGATTGATGTTTCTCTCTCCTAACAATGGAATAGACCTATCATCTACTTGATTCCAAGATTGTCCAAAAAGAGGAAGTGAAAAAATAGCAACCAATATAAAAATACCTAGACTTCTCATAGAAGATCATTTGAGTGATTAATAAAGTTCTCCGTGGGACTTGGTACAAAGGGGTTGGTCTGAACTCAAATTTAATAACATGAAAAATCTAATACCTCTGAATTCGATTGGTAAAGCTACAATACATTATATTAATTAAATGTCTTTTTAAAATATAAATCTCTATTAAACTTAGACTGAGAGAGTACTATTATAATTAACCAAGCAGCATTTTCTTCCCCAAAAGAGTCATATTACCATCAACTATTATCAAAACCAACGAAACATGACCGATTGTACGATTTCCAATTTGTACCCAAGAGCATTATTTTTTCTTGTTTTCATGTTTTCATCATTAGCAATAAATGCTCAAGTCCCTATAAACGATAGTCCATGTATCAATACTTCAAATTCTCCATATGACCTTACCGGTGGCGGTTCACATAAAGGTACCACTTGCGGCGCATTAGGACCTGAAGATCCTGGACCAATAGGTGGGTTTGCCGATTTTGAAAATACTGCCTGCAGTGCACAAACAGAAGATGCATCTGTATGGTATATCTATAATCCTAGTGATGAGGAAGAAGGGTTCAGCATTATTTTAGAAGATGAAGGAACTAATGGACCAATGTCCCTAGAATACTACTCAGGTCTAGTAAATGGAGGTTGCACCGGGGACTTAACAATATTAGGGTCTTCTTGTAACTCAAATACTGCCGACATTAAAATTGGAAACTGTTTTTCTGCGGATGAAGTACTTTTTGTAAAAGTAACGACCGACGATGCTGAAAATGAATGTGGAGAATTTATTTTGACAATTGTGCCAGGTTCATGCAATATCATTAACTCTCCCCGTTTTGCAGACAATCCTTGTGATAACTTTCTTCCAATTGAAATATTTACTGGAAATCCATTCTCTGATGAAAACTATGCATGTATCAAGGGTTGTTTAGATTTTGCTTGTCCATCTCAAGAAGCAATTGGAGGATGTACTGAATTTGAACAAGTACCAACTGTCTGGTTTAAAATAGTTACAGATTCTCTTTCTGCTCAACTGTTTACGACGGTGGAAGCATTTGGAAATTGGAATCCTGTTTGGTCGGTATATTCTGGAGAATCTTGTGACAGCCTTTCGATCATAAATTTTGGTGGTGTACCTCCATGCAGTAATGGTGATAATACGCCAGAACTACATCAAGTTAGTATTTTTAATGAAGTTTCTACCTATTGGATCGCTGTCTCCTATAATCCAAATAGTTTACCAAGTTCTGGCCTTGACGATGGATCTTTCGAATTATGTGCAGCAGTAGCTATAAATGCTATCATTTGCCTTGGAGAAGAAATTAGTGATTGTACAGATCCATCATTAGTAATGGAAATAACCGAAAGAGAAATAGAAAGTGAGCCACTAGAAGGTCCATTTTATCAAGGAGAGGAAGTGACTATTCATATAGAATTTGACTATGATGCATCTGAATCAGGTACTGATTGGCTAATGGGAATAATACCTGCATTTGGATCAGGCTGGGATATGTCTGATTTTGACTTTGAAATAAATGCTCCGATAGGAAATGATTCAACAGCACAATGGTATATCCAAGGATCTGAGACAGCACCGATCATTAATGAACCCAATCCTATACTCTGCACATTTGTAAATGCAGACGGAGAACTAACACTTTGTAACCAATTGTGTAAACCATGTGAGGACTGTCCAGAATCTGGAATGGACATAGGAGACGCTCTCCCAAGTGGATATTTCTGGGTAACGGAAGGCAATAACCCAGGCTGTGATAATGATGGATCACCTGGAGAAGGCTGGGGAATTGGCAGCTCGCAAGCTCATGTTGAGTGGGATTTTAAATTGAAAGTGAAAGAATTCGAAAATTTAGATAGCTGTGCATTGTTTACTGATCTCAGTATTTCATTTCAGACATTCTCTCATGGAATGGTAGGATGCTGGGATGATCCTGTCGGTGAATGTATCCTTGATAGAGCTATGTACGGTCCCGCTTGGGAAGTAAGTTGTGATTCGATTCCTATTGTATCTGTAGACAATCATATTATAAAAGAAAATGTTAGAATATATCCTGTCCCAGCTTTTGATAGATTGACTGTGAATAGTGATTATGAGATGTTCAATATTTCTATTTATTCAGTATCAGGAAGACTCATGTTTCGATCAAAAATCAATAAACAGAATCTTTTTGAGATAGATATGGCAGAGTACCAATCTGGTTTGTACCTTATACACATCGAAACCGAAGGAGGTAGATTAATAGAAAAAATAGTAGTGAAATAATCTAATATTCAATAAAACCTAAGAAGTATGTCTGATCAAATAATGAAAACCCTGATTAAAAATCTTACTTGTTTGCTTATATTACTAACTAATATCATAGTTGCTCAAGTTCCCATAAACGACAGCCCCTGCATTAGTACCTCTACTCCTCCATACGATCTTACGGGTGGTGGCTCACATAATGGAACTACATGTGGTGCATTAGGACCGGAAGATCCAGGATCAATAGGTGGTTTTGCTGATTATGAAAATCAGCTTTGTAGTGCCCAAACAGAAGATGCATCTGTATGGTATATGTACATCCCAAGTGAAAATGAAGAAGGTTTGAATATTATTTTGGAAGATGCCGGGGCCAATGGACCAATGTCTTTAGAGTACTATTCTGGGCCAGCAGATGGTGGTTGTGATGGAAATTTAACAGAGTTAGGGGCATCTTGTAATTCCAATACCGCTGATATTAAAATTGGAACCTGTTTCTCTGATGGTGAAGTTCTTTATGTAAAAATAACTACTGATAATGACGAAAATGAGTGCGGAGAATTTGTATTAAGTATAATTCCTGCTTCTTGTGATAATTCAAATACTCCTACTTTTGCAAATGAGCCATGCGAGGCAAACATTTTTGAACCAATTGAACCCATTACTTCTGATAGTTTTACTTTCAATTATGTATGTATCACTGGATGCTTAGATTTTGCATGTCCTTCTCAAGATGCCTTTGGAGGTTGTAATGATTTTGAACAAAATCCAACCGTTTGGTTTAAAATAAAAACCGATTCTCTTGCAAGTCAAATGTTCACTACCGTTGAAGCATTTGGAAACTGGGATCCAGTTTGGTCTATATATTCTGGAAACTATTGTGACAGCCTTTCGATAATAAACTTTGGAGGCACACCACCTTGTAGCAATGGAAGTCCATCTCCAGAGTTACACCAAACTAGTGTTTTTAATGATGTTTCTACCTATTGGGTAGCGATTACTCTTGCCCCAGCAAGCGCACTAGTCGATGGGTCATTTGAATTATGTGTAACAACATATATACAACAATTGTATTGCTTGGGAGAAGACGATGAAGAAGAGATTATCTGTAGCGACGAATCATTGATAATAGAAGTGACGGAAAGGGAAGTGGAAAACGAGCCATTAGAAGGTCCGTTTTTTCCAGGTGAAGAAGTAACAATTAGCGTAATTTTTTTTTATGACGCATCTGAATCTGGTGCAGATTGGTTGATGGGTTTTGTTCCCGTTTTTGGAAATGGATGGGACCTATCTGATTTTGACTATACGATGAATGCTCCTATAGCAAACGATTCAATTGCGAAATGGTTTGTCGAAGGATCTGAAACTGCACCCATAATAAAAGAACCCAATCCGATCCTTTGTACATTTGTAAACGAAGATGGAGAGCTAACAATTTGTAATCAGTTATGTAAACCCTGTGCAGATTGTCCAGAATCTGGAATGGCTGTTGGAGATTCTCTGCCGAGTGGATATTTCTGGGTTACAGAGGGTCAGAATCCAGGCTGTGACAACGATGGCTCTATAGGAGAAGGTTGGGGTGTCGGTAGTATATTCGCCCAAGTACAATGGGACTTTACCTTAAAAGTGAAAGAATTTGAAGATCCAGATAGTTGTGTGTTTTTTACTAATCTCAGCATCTCATTTCAAACCTTCTCTCATAGTACAGTAGGTTGTTGGGATGATCCTATTGGTGAATGTATACTTGATAGAGCGATGTACAGTCCCGATTGGAAAATGGCTTGTGTCCTACCCACATCTGTCTTTGCAAATGACCAAGAAATATGTCATGATGGTGAAGTAAATATAGAAGTGTCGACTGTTGATGGGTCAACAACACAAATCCAAGTGGAAGTTGTAGATAATCCCAATGTATCAGGTGAAAATAGTTATACATTCTCTGGTGGTTTCGGATTTATCGATGATGATCTTCTTAATCTTACCAACACTGTTCAAACCGTAATATATGAGGCATATGCAGTAGATCCAACGATTCCAGCGCCTGGGCCAATCAACCAGATAGAAGTGACTGTGTATCCAGAGTTTCAAGTTACTTTCCCTCCAGTATACATTTGTGCAGGGGATTGTACTGACCTCAATTCTGATGTCATAGGTGGAGCAGGTGAACCATTTATCTATAATTGGAGTAATGGATCAACTGAACCTTCCATAAATGTCTGTCCTGTAGTGCCAACAACTTATACTGTGACAATTACTGACGCTATCGGATGTTCTGATGTTGGAGAAGTAGAAGTAGATGTAAAACAACCCGTTGAGTTATTGCTTCCACAAAGCATTTCCGTCTGCAAGGATGATACTTTTGATCCATTTAATCCAGCCTATTTTGTCTGTTTAGATTTTATTAGCGGTTCTTCTCCGTTCAATGTAAATTGGACCCCAGATATTGGTCTTGTCGGAGAACAAAATGGATTCGCAGGAGAATGCTTTGCAATTAATGAAGTGTTATCATCCGCGGTTATAGGAAGTCCTCTTGGCTCATATACTCTTACTGCTGAAGTAACTGACTTTTTTGGATGTATAGGTTTTGCCGAAATGGAAGTTAATGTTACTGGCGAGTTGACAATGATCGCAGAAGCTTCAGATTTAGAATGTGGTGATAACGAAGCATCAATAACTGTCACAGGAATAGAAACAAATGGGAATCCAATTACTACATTTTTATTATATGGTGGTTGTCCAGATGATGGACTAGGTCATTTTCTGGACGAATTATTCTCCACTTCTGGAACCGTATCATATCCATTTCTCAATTTGCTAGCGTACACATGCTACACAATAATCGGCCAAACAGAAACGGGCTGTCAAACTACGGTAGACATAGAGATTCCTATTCCTGAAGCTATGCCAATCGAATTCAGTGGTACTACTGACATATGCCTAGGAAGCGAAGCAGTTATAAACATCACAAATGCGAATGACTATATCAGCTTTGATTGGAGTCCAGATATTGGAAATTCAGGATTTATCAACTTCACTCCCGACTCTACAGATACTTATACAGTCACCGCGATCACTGCTACTGGCTGTACAACGAGTGAGTCAATTACAATTACCGTTTATCCTCTAGAAAGCGATTTTTGCAGTGGTCCTTGTAACAACCAACAATACGATTTTCAATTTGTTGGTACCGCGTATTCTGATAATAATGAAAATGGAGCCTATGACGCTGGAGATGTTCCTTTGAACAATGTTTTGGTGACAGATTTGGCTAATAATTTTAGCACATTCACAAACATCCTTGGGCAATATGTAATGCCAACTGAACCAGGTGCTGTTGCCAATCTTGAAGCAAATATTAGTGTTGGAGACTGGGAAAAGACTTCGATTTCACAGAATAATATTGTTGTGACAGACTCGTGCATTTCAGACATCAACTTTGGATTTATTCCAGAAGATAACATCCCAAATGCTCAGATTACAGTTACGAATACAATAACAAGATGTGATTTTGAGACAAAATTTTATGTCACAGTCGAAAACTTAAATCAGGAATCATTCAGCGGAGAAGTCTCGTTCACATTTGATGAAGAGGCTACTTTCTTTAGCTCAGATATCCCTGGACTACAAGTGTCAGGAAATCAAATGACATTCAATACTGGAGTGGTCATGCCATTCAAGCAAAACATCTACATATTCAAGTTAAAAATGCCGAATGGTAGTTCTTCTTTGCCGCTATTAGATTTTGATGCAAAATTGACCGAGGGTGAAGTTTTATTAGATGAATATATCTACTCCGAACAACTCAGGTGCTCATACGACCCCAATGATAAAAGGACTAATCCTGACAGGGAGGGAGATGAGAACTTAACACTTATTGGAGAAACAATAGACTATACAATCCGATTTCAGAATAATGGTAATGACACGGCATTCTATGTAAAAATTGTGGACGAATTGGATCCGTTTGTAGATAAGACATCCATTAGGTTCAATTCTTCAAGTCATCCTTTGTACGCATGTATTATGGGGAATACTTTGATTGTAGAATTCAATGATATCCGCTTGGTAGATAGTTCTACAAACTATCCTGCCAGCCAAGGGTTTGTCAATTTCAGTTTAGATATTGATAAAGCGATCCCCGAAGGTTCTGTAATCAACAATACCGCTGATATTATTTTTGACACCAATGATCCTATTATCACCAATACGGTAATCGATACTATGGTCTTTGATTTCTGTACAGACCCTATGACTGATCTTTCTAACACGATCTGTGAAGGGGAATCTTATCTTGGATATACAGAAACGGGTATATATCAAGACACGATTGTCACCGAAGAAGGATGTGATTCAATTTTGAATATTGATCTCACCGTCATTCCTGTGGTAGAAACGAACTTAGAGTACACTATCTGCGAAGGAGAGATTATTGAATATGAAGGTACTTATTATGATTTTGGTCAATCAGGACAATATACAATAGAAAATGGTGGATCATCTGGTTGTCTTGAAGAGCGTCTTTTCTTTAATATCACTGTCATACCAACTGTAATATTGGACACAGAAGTAATTACGATATGTGAAGATGAAGATTATGAAGGTCTGGACAGTACTGGCGTTTATACTTTCGAGATTATAGATCCAAATACAAATTGCCCCGTGATCAGAACGATCAATCTTACTGTATTGCCACTTACTGATGACGCTTGTATCACTGCAACTAATTTAATAACAAAAGAGAATATTCAGATCTACCCAAATCCTACGAGTAATCTGTTGAATATTAAAAGTGACTATCAGATTACCTCATTCGATTTGTATACTACATCGGGAAAAAGTCTTCATAGAGGACAGGACATCAAGGTCAACAATGTGGAAATCGATTTATCTAGATATGCAACAGGTTTGTACTTGCTACAGATAGAAACGATAAATGGAAGGTGGATTGAGAAGGTAGTGAGGCGTTAAGAAGACGCCCAAATACTTCCTATAAAGATCCCAATCAATTGATTAATTTGATTGGGATCTTTATTTTTAAGCCTAGATTTGCAAATAACCAAAATACAACCCATGGACATAGAAAAATTAAAATATCCAATTGGTAAATACTCTCCTGGAGAAATAAAGTTTGACGAAATAGAAAAATGGATCGAAGACATCTCCAGCTTACCTCTGCAGTTATCAAAATTGATAATTAAAGATGTCGACGAAGAAGCTCTGAACTATACTTACAGACCAGAAGGCTGGAGCATCAAGCAGTTAGTTCATCACCTAGCTGATAGTCATATGAATGCATTTATAAGATTCAAATTAGCCTTAACTGAAGATAATCCGACTATCAAACCCTACCTAGAAGGTAAATGGGCTACTATGCATGATGTAAAAGAGGTACCTATCGAATCTAGTATGCTAATATTACAAGGCGTACATGCTAGATTAGCATCCGTATTACGTGATATGTCTGTACAAGAATTCAGCAGAAAATATACGCATCCAGAACATGGCAAGTCTTTGGATTTGGCATTTACCACTGGCATGTACTCTTGGCATGGGAGGCATCATTTGGAACATATCAAAAGTGCCTTGAAATTTGGTAAAGCATATTGGAATTGATATCATTTTTTCTTTGGAGTCCTTGCTAGGCAGGAGTGAAAGACTTTTCACCTTTGAAAGCGTATTTAAAACATCTAGATTCAAAATAGTTTTAAAACTAAAGCATCAAATACTTCCCACCAAAACATTAACTTTGGACATCTATTAAGTAGATCAAGTTCTTAGAATTAAGGTTTTCGGAAATCATTTATCTTCTTCTAAGGCTCAATTAAATTATAATGATGAAGTACTTTATATATATATTCTCGTTTTTTACTGTTATGTCATTGTACTCTTGCAATGACGAGATGGCAAAATCCTTCGAATCAAAGCCTATGGCTATGGCTCGCATGAATGAGATCGTAGCCGTCTCGGATAAAGATCTATGGGACGGACCTCTTCAGGATTCTTTCAATTATTATTTCCAAAGTGCATACCCAATTATGCCTACTCCTGAGCCTATGTTCGATGTGAGGCATTTCACACCAGTCCAATTGAATAACGAAAGCTTACGAAAAGAGCTTAGGACTTATATCGTGTTGGCCGATCTTGATGATCCTGAATCTAGCACTACCAAAATGTTGCGCAGAGATCTAGGAGAAGAACGTTTTCTTAAAGCTAAACAAGATCCAGAATTTTGTACTTCTGTTGGGAAAGATAAATGGGCAAGAAATCAGATATTGATCTACTTATTTGCCAAAGGTGAAGATGCACTTAGCAAAGTGATAAGGGATAACTATCCTGCTGTTGCAAAACGGGTAAGACATCATGATATTCAACGACTCGATGCATCTATATATGTACGCAGGAATGCAAGTCCTGGGATGATGCGCAAAATCAATGAACTGTATGGTTTTACGATGCGTATTCCTGGTGATTATGAAAATATCAAACCTGATGCCGAAAACTTTATGTGGCTGAGAAAGGATACACGGAAGGTGCTGATGAATATTGTCATCCAAAAATTTCCTTATACGAGTGAAAATCAATTATCGAATAAAAATATAATCAGGCTCAGAGATGAATATGGCAAGCGTCATGTATCATCCCCAGAGGCAGGCAGCTATATGGTTACAAATCCAGTTGACCTTCCTACATATGATTATACCTATGAGATCGATGGACAATATGTAAAGGAGATAAGAGGAATATGGGAAATGGAAAATGATTTCTTAGGAGGTCCATATGCATCTTATATAATCTTGAATAAGGAAACAAACGAAATCATCTTTATAGATACTTTTATTCTTGGGCCAGGTCAGGACAAGAGAGACATGATGATGCAGCTAGAGTATATCGTAAAATCAGCTAAAATTGGCACTCCTGTCGGAGAATAATATGTTCCTAAAAGTTGATCGTATCCATAATATTAATTTTGAAACATATGGGTCTTCTGATGGTATTCCTGTACTATTTATACACGGAGGACCTGGTCTAGGATACTCAGAATCCGACAAACGCTTTTTCGATCCATCAAAGCATTTTATATTGTTTTATGATCAACGTGGTTGTGGTAGAAGTATTCCAACTGGTAGCTTAGAACAGAATAAGACTGAGCATCTCATAGAAGATATTCTTAAATTGTTGGACCATTTGAACATTGGTAGTGCCCATATATTTGGAGGTTCTTGGGGTGCTACACTAGGTGTTTTGTTCTCCGCGAAATATCCCAATAGGTCAAAATCACTAGTTCTTCGAGGTTTCTTTTCTGCTACAAAATCAACACTAGATTTATATCTCCAAGGAGGCATCAAACGTAATCATCCTCTTGTTTGGGAGAGTCATTTCATTGGTTCCTGAGTAACAAAGATGGAATATTACTCAGTATTATTTCGATATGATTTCAAGTGAATCAACACTCTCGTTAAAATTGGCCAAAAAATGGTCGAGGTTCGGTTTATCCCTTACTAAAAAGCAAATATCTGAAAAAGAAATCAATGAAATTATTGTTAATAGTAGTGATTCAAGAAATAAGATCATGATAGAATTACACTATGCATTAAATCATTTTTTCATAGAGGGTGGTTATATTTTTCAACACGCTAGATTAATAAAAACACCAACAACAATTATCCACGGATCGTATGATTATTTATGCCCATTAACCCAACTTGAAAATAGAACAACATAAACCCTTATAATAGAGGCGCTTACGATTTCATTTTTTACAATTGGGTCACCACTTTTGTTTTTCTGACAAAAGGGCGATCTTTGTACTTTAATGCTGTAAAAACGGATTGTTGAAACATAGTGGGTCTAGTACATAGCTTTATATAGAGTAACTGTTCTTTGTCATCTTTGATGCACATCGTTGATGATTGCATTGTGCTCATTTTATTGACGATTGATGACCAACTATCGTTGATGCCCTTGTTTGATAGTTGCCTTCTTATATAATTTACTACTTGGTATGAGAGTATGCCTAGCCATATGTGTGGTTCTATATATTTGTCTTTTTGATGATATCTTGGCCTTATGTCTAGGTCTGTTTTTAGACATCGGAATACCGATTCTACATCTCTAGTGAGAGTGTATAGATCCCAGATTTTGTCTTCACTTATTGCATTATCGGTATATCTTAAAAAATACGTTCCTTTCGGTCTTTCTTTGGTTTTGCTTCTTTCCCAGTTTATGTCTGTCACGATTCCTTTTTTTTGATCCTCTGTGTAGGTGATCTTGTATAGGAATCCAACCCGAGATAGTTTGGATTTTATTGCGCCCACTTTTTCATGGACTTTAGCGATCTTTTTTAGGCTTCCTTTTTTTGATAATTTATCTTTTATTTGCTGTAATTGAGCTTCTAATCTTTTGGTCAACTTTTCGTCCATCGACTTCTCTTTAAGCGCCTTTTGATCACTTTTTACATGTAAGAAATGATCACTTTTACCAGCTACCGATATTTTTGTAAGATGTATTTGGTTGCCTCTATTATCTGTAATCGTTTGTGCTTGATCTGTTAATTTTGAGTACTCTGTTGGTTTGCTTCTACTTACACATACGTAGTCATAATCGTAAGATTCACTACGCAATAAAGTAAGATTTTCTTCGGTGGATATACCTGCATCCATCACTATTAGTGGCTTTTGGTCACCTTCCTTCAATTGAATCCTCAGTGCACCAATAAGATCAGTAAATGTTTCTGGCTCGCTAACATTGCCTTTGTAGAATTGACTGTGTCTGACAAACCCAAAGGCATCAATAGATATGGCTAACCCTATTAGTCTACGATCGTTTCGCTTTTGCTTCGATCTTCCAAATTCTGCCTTTTCACTGCCCATCATTTGACCTTCAAAATACATGTTTGTAAGGTCATATATCACTATCTTGGCTCGATTTGGAAACAGATCACCTAGCTTTTCATACAACAACTCGTCCAGTTCTTTCTTGTTATTATACATCTTGGTGGCCACTTGGTATAACTTATATCTGGTCATCTCTCCGTTGTCCACATAGAGCTGGGAGGCCGCCGAGTTCTCATTTAACCATCGCATAGCTTCCAGTTCGCTAGATGGGTGGAGTAGTTTCCCGGTCAATAATAATTGAGCGTCTATTATTTGAGACTTGCTAAGGCCAATATGCTCTAATATAGATGGAAGCTTCATGCTGTCAAATGCTTGTTTGACTAGCCATTCGCCCCCTATACTTTTGCTTTCTATTTGCTCGCTACTCTGTAGATCAACAGTATGAAATTGCTCAGTTACTTCTTTGGCTATAGATTTACCTTTAGTGGATGGGAAAATCTTTTCCAACGAAATCTTTTTTGCAAATTTCTGTGCAAGAGGCTCAATATCAGAATGAATATCTAGAGCAAACAAGTTTTCCTTGCCTGTAACCAACTCTTCTATCCTGTTAGCCAAATGTTTATGTAATGATTTCTCAAGTCCTTCTAACTTTCCTAGGTTTAATACAACGATCTGTCGAGTCTTAGTACCAATTCTATATGAATGGGTTAACCTATAATACGTGTAAGAATTTAGCTTACGCTTGTCTTTTTTCTGAACGGCTCTTATAAACATTCCGCAAATATACAACTATTGCGGCCATTATTATATTATTGGGTCACCACAAATAGCATGTGCAAAATATACTATGCTGTATGTCAGATGTTTAGATAATTGTTAAAGAAATATTAAAATAAATAATGGCATGATATTCAGCGCATTATGAAATATATTTTTTTTTGGAAAATTATTTATTTTCAAGTTGGGTTAAGTGATGCGAAATTACTCCAATCTGAAATTCCAAGATCCAAATTACTGATTTTCGATGCAGATCATTCTTCGGGAGAAGTGCAAATAGAAGCTGCACTCAAAGAAGCAACTGCTAATTATTCTTGAAATTAGCTATCAATCTAAATTCGGGAATTTCTACTTCGAATATACTATTATCGACCATTCTAGTCATAGTGAAGCTGCCTGACATTTTACCTACAGGTGTAGACATTGGGCACCAAGACTTATAATGATGAGATTGTTCTGGTTCTAAGGTCGGTTGCTGTCCTATGACTCCATCCCCTTTTACATGTCTGACTTTTCTATTCGCATCAGTAATGATCCAATGTCTGCTCATCAACTGTACATCAAGACCGCTATGATTACTTATTCTCACTTGATAAGAATGCACAAATTTATTGAGAGATGGTTTTGACATCTCCTCATGATAATGTGGAAGGACGGTAACTTCTATACCGTGTGTAATTGCAGATACTGGGTTCATATTGACTAATTGCTATTCTTCATCATCAAACGGTTTACCATAGACAAATGTTTCCACCATAAATTCAGCCTCTTTTAGTGCTACTTGGAGTAAATCATTCACAAGTATCGCGTCAAAAGAGTCTTGATAAGCCATCTCTCTTTTCACCCGTGCAATTCTTTTCTTTAGACTGGCCTCAGACTCTGTCTTTCTATTGGTCAATCGCTCAATCAAAATCTCAAGTGAAGGAGGTTTTATAAATATTGCTTGGCATTTATCACCATAGAGGTTTTTAATGTTGGTAGCTCCTTTGACTTCTATATCAAATACAATATGCTTTCCAGACTCCCATACACGATCTACTTCACTTTTGAGTGTTCCATAATATTGATCTTCATAGACTTCTTCCCACTCTATAAATTCCTCATTGGCCACTCTAGTTCTGAATTCTTGGGGTGTAAGGAAGTAATAATCTTTGCCATCAACCTCATAATCTCGCATGTCACGAGTTGTCGCTGAAACAGAAAAATCAAGAAAACCGTATGTCTTCAGTAAATGCCTAACAATAGTAGTCTTACCTGCACCAGATGGAGCCGTAAAAATGAACATTTTACCCTCTTTCGAAGCTGCTTTCATTTATACAATATTTGCAACTTGTTCTTTAATTTTTTCTAGAGAATCCTTCATAGATACTACGATCTGCTGGATATTTTTCTCGTTCGCTTTTGCACCAAGTGTATTGATCTCTCTACCCATTTCTTGTGCTATAAAACCAAGCTTTTTACCAATTTCCATTGCATTACTGTCCATTACTTCATCAAAGTATTTGCAGTGTTGGGTTAGCCTTACTTTCTCCTCGTTGATATCCAACTTCTCTATATAATAGATGATCTCTTGCTCGAATCGATTACGGTCTACTTGCTCATCTTGGTTAAATTCTTCAAGGTTTCTTCTGAATCTATCTTTAAGTGTTTCTATTCTACCACCTTCATATTGCTCTACATCTTTGAGAAGGGAGGCTATATTAGAAGCCGCATCTCTGAGGTCTTTTTCTGCTGCAGTTCCTTCTGTCGCTCTGAAATTATTAAGTGCCCCTAATGCGTCATTGCATGTGGCTATTACTTCTGCCCATTCCTCTTCATCTACTTCTTCATTCAGTGATCCTACTACATTTGGTATTCTCAAGATCGTCTGAACGATATCTCCTCCTGAAATACCCAATTCTTGTTGTAACTCAGTAATTTCTTTGTAGTACTTTTTGAATAACAATTTATTCAATCCATATTCATCGTCACCTTTTTCTGACTCGATGGTAAGAGAAAAATCAAATTTGCCTCTGTATGCTTTTTCTAAGACCAATTTTCTGAGCTGGATTTCTTTTTCCTTATAGGTTCCTGGTACTTTGCATCTTATATCAGAAGTCTTTCCATTGAGTGACTTTAGCTCAACTCTTATTGTTTTATCCTTAAACTCTCTGCTCGCTTGGCCGTAACCAGTCATTGATAATACCATAATTTCATTTTATTAGTGGCAATAAACACTCGCCAAGGTCGCAAATATAGTGATTATTTAAAGTGATATATGCATTGCTATTATATTACATTATCAACTTCCCAGTAGCACGAGATAATTTGATTAGCAATTTTGAATAAATTAGTGACCCACCCTACTTAACACTCTCATAATCATTCACTTAAAAACAAAACTTCTCCATGAAAAACATACAATCGTTCAAATCTGTAAAAACCATTTCTACCTCATCTCATCCTATGAGAAAAAAGACTTATTGTAAAAACTATTTTGCAGCTCAAAATAAACTAGTAAACAAATGTTCATCTTCCTAATAATTTTAGTGAAAAATAGCTGCATATATCTCTTAGAGAAATGATATAAACTGGAATACTTGAAATTTGAATCTCTGAAGTTGGATTGCAATTGACTAAACAAATGTTCATCTTCCTAATAATTTTAGTGAAAAATAGCTGCATATATCTCTTAGAGAAATGATATAAACTGGAATACTTGAAATTTGAATCTCTGAAGTTGGATTGCAATTGACTAAACAAATGTTCATCTTCCTAATAATTTTAGTGAAAAATAGCTGCATATATACCCAAGAATAATGAAATAGACTGGATTACTTGAACATCAGAAGTTGGAGTGCAAAGAGACATTCAGAAAAAGGCTATTTTTGGAAAGTAAATCCTTGCACTTTCTTAAAAATGAAGATATAATGAAAGACTTACTTACTATTCTATTTATCGCTTGTAGCTTAGGCACCATGTCTAGCTCCTGCAACAACAAAACTAAATCCAATGATGGTCAATCAGAAACAGTGCAGATGGTTGAAGAATTAAGTCAATTTGACAAACCAGAAATGACACCTCATAATATGGAAGAAGACTGCCATGGAGTAAGAAAAACTGTACGAACTGTAACTGACAAAGAAGGTGAGATCATGCTTATTGGTAATAATGTTCTAATCAGGATACCTCCTGGAACACGTAGATATAAGGTTTGTGATGTTGATGTCCCCGAAAAACTCAAAATTGAAGGTTTGAAGGTGAGCTTTTCAGGTGAAGTTCTTGAAATATTTCACAATGAGAGATTGGTGGGTACACCCACTAGGTTGACTAGTATTGATATTATTAAGTGATTATCTAAGGCTTGATAAAGCAATTTGTATTCACATCAAAATTAATACATGCCCCTGAGATTAAGGTCTCGAAAACATGGTATCCACAGAATAAAAAATCACTGATTCAGTCTTCTTAAAACAAAAAAGCCACCTGTGATTGATGCAGGCGGCCCGAGTTTTGGTTATTCATCAAAGTTTCCCTTGATAATAACGAGTATTAAAAGGTGTTTTACGATTCACCAGCATAATATAAAATCATACTGCTTATTTCTTTATCTACTTCTAGCTCTGGAGCTAATGTGTAGATTATAGTATGTAAAGAGTAATCTTCAAGCAACGCTTCTTTAAGATATTCTAATCCGTCTTTTTTATTTTTTAAGAAGAAATTTGCCATTGCTCTACAGTAAAGAAGATCGGCACCGAATGTATATTCTTCAGCTTCGTCTAATATCTGTATTGCCTCCTCGTGAAGTCCTAGCTTCATCAGGAATGAAGCGAACTCCATCCAAAAATGGGTTTGTTCTGGTCCATCACTTACAGCAAGGTGGAAATTGACAGTTGCTTTGTTATAATCTTCAACTGCAACGTAAGATCTAGCAACACCAAGATAGTATTCACCCACCCCATCTTCTATTTCTATCGCTTTATGATATGCATTTATGGCACTATACCATTTCTCTTCTTTGCTAAAACATTCTCCTAAAAAGAAGTAAACTTCATCATTATAAGGATCTTGCTTTATTGCTTTATATAGATTACTCTTACAAGCTTTGGTTTTGTTCAAGTACATCTGGCATTCAGCGATATTAATCAGAAGATCATTATCTTCTCCAAATATTGCTATCGCTTCTTCGTAAATATTCAATGCTCGGTCAAAGTCTTTGATTTGGCAGCATAAGTCTGCACAATCTATATATCCTTCTTCAAAATCAGGATTTACAATGTATGAATATTCTAATGCATCGATCGCTTTTTCATATTCTCCAGAAAAAGAAAATGAATGTCCAAGATTATACCAAGCCAGACTGTTGTATGGATTGTTATCTATTATCTTAGACATGAAGTCAGCACACTCAAAGTATTTTTTACTTAATTCCGTAGCCGCCCAAAATTTCTCTAGCGCTTCCTTATTACTGTTATCTAGTAAAATCGCCTTTTTTAATGCGTTAAATCTTTCTGAATGATTGCTCATTTCAGCATTGATTTCAGCTTCGCAAAGATATATTTCAACTAGGTCTCCTTCTAGAGCTATTTCTTTTAATGTTTCGAGATGGTGAAATGCCGCTTCGTATTCTCCACTAAGTGCCAAAGCTCTTACTTTAAGAATGATGATCTCATTCTCATAGGGAGCTATTGTCTGAGCTTTTTCTAAATGTTCTAAACAATCATCAATCGCATTGACTTTGAGCAATACTCTAGCCATAATGATGTAAAAGTCAGACCTATATTTAAACTGTTCTAGTGCGAGTTTCGCAACATCAAGGGCCTTATCAAATTCTCGTTCTCCTTCGTAGTAACCAATTAACTTAAAGAAAACTTTATCACTGAGATACTCAATGTTTCCGTTCTCATAGTTGGTTTCGAATTCAGAAACAAGACTTATCAACGCCGAATCTCGTCGTATCCTCTGTTCCATATGTTGTACTTGTGTACGGGATTATAAATTCGTTAGATCAAATATAGATAAATAATTTCCACCTAGACCACTTAAAAAGTACTTTTTTTCCATACGATTTTGTGTATGTTAATAAGTTATAATTTGTTTACATTAACTTGATTTTCAGTAACTTAACAACATTCAGTTTGTTTTTTAATATTTTTAATTCTCTATATCCCACATCTATACACATGAGTAGATTTTTACATGTAGAAGCAAAAAAAATATAAAATAAATTGCATCTAGTTGTAAAGAGGTTTCTTTTTGCCACAAAAAACTATCTTTTGGATCGCTTATTGACAAAATAGACCCCTGTGAATAATAGAAGAGCGGAACAAATCTTAACAAAATCAATCGTATCATCACCCACCAATATTGCAGCAGCAGCAGCTATTAATGGTTGAAAATACATATAAAATCCAACGGTAGACGGCATGGCTCTTGAGAGAGCGTAAGCATTTAAAAGATATGCTCCCGCAGTAACCAAAACCAATACATAGAAAACCGAAAACCAGATGTTAATTGGAAAAGAAGAATAATCAGCAGAAAATGCATCATATCCACCAAATGGTATAACCAGTATTACCCCAAATAAGAACATCCATTTTAAGACCGTAATAGGTTTATATCTGATATACAGCCTTCTGACTAGAACTAAATAAAGTCCATATGAAATAGCATTGACCATTACCAAAAGGTCCCCATATATCGTTGCCTCCTTATCAGATGCATTTCCACTGTTCGACACAAGAAGAGCCGCACCAATCAATCCTAAAATGATACCCAGTATTTTACCCTTTGTCACTTTCTCCTTTATGATAAGTGCACTAATCAATAGTACGATACACGGAGTCAGCACCATAATCAATGATGCGTGGATAGGCGAGGTATGTTTCAACCCTTCAAAGAATGCTAGCATATTCACCATAACTCCAAAGACTGCACACATGACAGTATAGAGTAAGTCTTTTTTATCCAGCTTTTCTTTGATAAAAATAGAGTGGATCGCCGAAAAAATAATAAATCCAGCAATCACCCTCAACATGATAAATCCAAATGGTGTTAAATATTCCTTGACCATCACATCCTTGGCAATCAAATAGTTGAGACCATATAAAAATGCAACTGTCGTAAGTGCTAGGTGCGTTTTGAGCTTTTCAGGAATGGCAACTTTCATGAGTGCGAAAGTAGAAATTTTGGAAAGAATTGAATAATAAAAGTCAATAGTAAAAACGAAAGTTATAAAAATTAAAAAATCGAAGAGTTCATTACTACTCTCCGATTTCTTTTCGCCTATTTATTTTTCTTCATATTTTTCTTTTGTCTTTCTTTCATTTTTTTCTTAATGGACCGATATACTCTATCTCTAAATCTATTTTCTATTGTAAATAGCTTAGCTATTTTTGCTTTAGATATAGCTGTTTCCATTTTTTTAAAATACATCTTTTGCAAATCGAGTTTCTTCTGTTCTTTTTCAAAAATGGTATTTAAAAAAGTCTCGGCTTCTGAATCGCTAAAGTCTTTGTCAGATCTTCCCTCTTCACGAGTTTCTTTCCTCAAGTTTTTCATCTTTTCTTGAAACTCATTGTAAACAGGCCAAAACTTTTGAGCTTCTTCAGTACTTAGATCAAGCTCTTCAGTAATATATCCGATTTTTCTAGTCTCCATCCGACTCTCTCTTTTTTCACTTTTTTGATTTCTTTTCCCATCTCGGATTTTGCCTTCTTGTCCTTGTGCATTGGCTCCTGCTGCTAGGATAAAAAATGCTAATATTGATATATAATTTTTCATTTTATTTATTTTAAATTTATTCACCTCCGTTATTATTATAGTAATTCATCTAGATCATCCAATGTCACTTCATCAAGAAAAAAATCTATTTCTACATCATAAATGTCCTCTCCCATCTCATCTAATATCTCATCTTGACTAAGCCCTATTACTTCAGATAAATCTAATTCATCTAAAGCATCCAAGTAGTCGAAAGCTTCTTCCAATTCTACCTCAAGTGCAAAAGATTGATTTTCTGCAATATTCTTCGTATTTTTTGTGAAGTATGATGCTATACAAATTAAACCAATTGATGCTGCTGCTATCCATCGTTTAGCAATTAATGAGATTATCCGAACTGGTTTCTCAGATTTTGCTTTCGCTAAGACTCGATTTGATAAATTTTCGAAATAATTCGATGGAACACTTTTCAGTATATTATCTAGTTCATTTTTTAATTCCACTTCCAGATTTTCAAAATACATTGAAGGAACACGAAATGGGTTCTTATTGCCAACCTCTATGAGGGTAGGCGCTATATTTATTAATTCTTCTTGTATTTCTTTCTTCATCATTGTCGTTTTATAAAGTCTTCTATTTTCTTTGCTGCATGATGGTACGAAGCCTTCAATGCACCTACCGATGTATCTAACATCTCAGACATGTCTTTATAGTTCATCTCATCATAATACCGAAGATTAAAAACTGCTTTCTGCTTTTCTGGTAGTAATAATATTGCCTTCTGAAGTACAAGTTCAGCTGCATTGCCATCAAAAAATGGATCTGAGCTTAATTTATTTTCTAGCGAATATTCATCTCCGTCAATTGTCTCCGTTTGTTTTTTCTTCCTTCTATTAAGAAAAGTAAGGCTCTCATTCGTAGCAATCCTATATATCCACGTGTACAGTTTCGAATCCTTATTAAATTTCTCGATGTTCTTAAATACTTTTATAAAGGTATTCTGCACTACATCATTCGCATCATCATGCAAAGTGACCATCCTTCTGATATGCCAATAAATAGGTTCTTGAAACTGATGCATCAACGACCTAAATCCACCATCTTTGTTAAGTTGGATCAATTCCAAAATTTGCTCATCTGTAAGTTGTGCCTTCAAGTAATTTCTATTGGATTCGTATGTAAGACTTGTCTTCTCCCTAATGGTTTAATCTCTATTCAATCAATCTTTAAAAACATGCTCTTCGATGTCATCAATCTTTGATAGCTCTAGGATTGTCATAGATTCTGTATTTCTATACATTGCCTTATACCTAGCTCCATCGACAATATCAGAACAATTATATGACCTCTTACTGTGTATTGTCTGTGAATAAGTATCATCAAATCCTTTGATAAGGACCAAAACCTCTAGTTGATGATCTATTAGTTTTTGCAATGATTTGCCATATAATGGACTGTCTTCATCTATATTATGAACTATAGTCCAATTGAGCGGGAAAAGATGGATACTCTCGAACTCTAAATCGAGGCGCTTAAATTTTCTTCTCATTTGCCCATCTTCTTCCTGCAACCATGCTAATGTAACTCTTGCTTGCAAGTCTATTATCTGATTACTCGTTCCATTTACAATACGAAATTGTAGCGATCTCATGTTCTTATTATTCACATTAGGAGCGATGAGCATTTTTTTACTAAATATAATATGGGCCTTTGGTTTTGAGAACTTAGCAAATGATAAACCCGTCAAGATCGCAAATGAAATAAGTCCTACAAAAGCAACAAAAGCAGATAACAAATTAGTAGTATTCCCCTGTGGACTTAAATGTCCAAAACCTACAGTTGTAAATGTCTGAATACTAAAATATATCATTTGCGTATACAGCTCCAACCATGTACCTTCTTGAACCCCTCTGACATTCTCAGGCCCTATAGCCATAAAAATAAGCCCAAACGCACAATTGAACAGAAAATAGATAATTAGGAAACTAAAGATTATTTTAGTCCACGACATCACTAATACCGCCTCATACATGTTAGCCCCAGATTTCCCTCTGCGATCAATATTAAATGTACCATCAGGATTGATCAATCTAGAATTATTACTATTTTTTGAATCATTGAAGATAAAATTATCGGATTCTGCAATCTCCGACACATCATAACTATATTTTTGCGATTTCTGATCCAAATGAAAGTTTTTTACTTTTCATAAAAAAAAATTTACAAGTAATTGTATAATTGATATTATACTTGCTATTGTAATATAGTAACTTCTTGATATAATGCAAAAAGTCGTCTCTTTACAATAGTCAAAGACAAATTACAATTTTTATAATCAGAATCTAAAAAACGCATACCTTCGCTAGTCAATCAAACTCAATATGGGGATAAAGTCAAAATTGATACTGCCTTTCGCAAAATGGACGGCAAACCACATAAACCTATGGTCAAAAAGAGCTGTAGAAGATCAGGATCAGATCATGATCAAACTAGTAACTAAAGCTAAGAATACCAAGTTTGGTAGGGATCATGGATTTGCTAATATAAAGTCTTACGAAGACTTTAAAAAACAAGTGCCTATCAGAGATTATGAAGGATTAAGACCGTATGTCGATCAAGTGGTAGAAGGCAAATCTGATATCCTATGGCCAGGAAAACCAACATATTTCGCAAAGACAAGTGGTACTACTTCAGGAGTGAAATACATCCCTCTGACTGCAGACAGCATGCCCAATCACATGAATTCCGCTAAAAGTGCCATGCTAAATTATATTGCTGAATCAAAAGATGCATCCATATTCGACGGTAAGATGATTTTTCTCTCTGGATCTCCAGAATTAACAATAAAAGGAGGAATAAATACAGGCCGGCTATCTGGTATTGTAAACCATGAAATACCAAATTGGCTAAAAGCAAATCAACTCCCAAGCTATGATACTAACTGCATAGAAGAATGGAATGAAAAATTAGATAAAATAGTAGACGAAACGCTCCAAAATGACATGCGACTCATCAGCGGAATACCGCCTTGGGTGCAAATGTACTATGAAAGGCTTCTCCAACGAACGGGAAAATCGACCATTAAAGAAATATTCCCTAACTATAATCTATTCATGTATGGTGGAGTCAATTTCGAACCCTATAGGTCACAATTAGAATCACTGACAGGAGGAAGCATACCAAGTGTAGAGTTATATCCAGCATCAGAAGGGTTCATCGCTTTCCAAGTAGATCAAAACGAACGCGGATTACTCCTCAATACTAAATCTGGGATTTTCTTTGAGTTTATTCCTGTCGATGAAGTGCACAAAGAAAATCCTATCCGGCTGAAGTTAGATCAAGTAGAGGTTCATAAAGATTATGCACTGATCATCAACAATAATGCTGGTTTATGGGGCTATAGCATCGGTGATAGTGTACGGTTTGCAACTCTTGATCCTTATAAATTAGTCGTTTCTGGAAGAATCAAACATTACATTTCTGCATTTGGAGAACATGTCATAGGCAAAGAAGTAGAAGAAGCTATATTATCAGTAGCAAACAGAGAGAATATCAGTATTGTAGAATTTACTGTGGCCCCTCAGGTCAATCCTGTAGATGGAAGTACACCATACCATGAATGGTTCGTCGAGTTTGTAGATGCTCCGAAAGATATGGTCGCATTTTCTAAGTCAGTGGATCTTGAAATGATCAAGCAAAATATCTATTATGAAGACCTTATAAAAGGAAAGATCCTCCAGCCTTTAAAAATTAACAAAATGAGACATGGGGCATTCCGATCATATATGAAGGATCAAGGAAAGCTTGGAGGTCAGAATAAAGTGCCTCGCCTTAGTAATGAAAGGAAGATTGCAGATCAGCTTAGTAAATATATTGACTAGTGACCACGTCGCCAATAAATAATAGAAATAGGGTTTTATATTCTGTACTAGGTGCAATAGTACTTTCGGTTGCTATACTCTATCTTGCATTTGTTCCTCAGCAGTCAGACTTTTTTGAGCTCATAATAGCAGGTGGAATTGCATTTGCGGGGTATAGCTATTTGTGTTTCTTTAACCAAACAAAGAAACACCACATCTTAGTACTTGGATTGATTATTAGAATTGGAGTCTTATTCGCATTCCCTAATCTTAGTGATGATATATATCGATTTGTCTGGGACGGGCAGCTAACTGCACTGGGCATGAGTCCATATGAATATTTGCCTTCAGATATTATATCAGGTATAGATAGTCCCTATTTGCAAGAACTATTCTTCAATATGAATAGTCCTGATTATTATACTATTTACCCTCCATTTACTCAACTCATCTTTTACATTTCTACTTGGGTCGGAGAAAATATCTTGTTGAGTAGCTTTATCATTAAGTTGTTTTTTTTAGTGGCGGAGGTATTTACTTTTTGGGGGTTGGTTCGATTGCTTGATTCATTAAAAAAAAATACTTCTCTTGCTGCCATCTACTTTCTCAATCCATTGATCATCGTGGAAGGTATGGGGAACCTCCATTTTGAAATTATTATGGTTTCGTTTTTGGTCTGGGCTATTTATTATACCATAATAAAAGAAAAAATAACAACTGGAGCTCTACTCTTTACACTTTCCATAGCAAGTAAACTATTGCCATTGATGTTTTTGCCCTATTTCCTTTTTAAGATGTCAGGTAAGAATAGAATTAGGTTTTTCGGTGCTGGTTTGTTGTTTATGGCACTATCTTTTCTACCCATTATCCTAGGCCTCGACTTCATTAATTTCGGATCAAGTATTGATCTATATTTTCAGAAGTTTGAGTTCAATGCCGGCTTATATTATCTTATGCGATTTCTTGGACAATTATGGTCGGGATATAATTTGATACATTATATAGGACCACTATTGGGCGTTATCGCGGTATTATTAATACTCAAAAACGCTTATTCCTCTTCTGATTATTCGCTTCAACAGTTTTTGAAATTCGCTTTTTTTAGCTTTTGTGTCTATTTGCTATTGGCTACGACGGTGCATCCTTGGTATCTATCTATTCCTGTGATGTTGAGCGTTTTTGTAAGATTTCGATTTGCGGTTATTTGGTCTTTCTTGATTATGCTATCTTATATTAACTATAGCTATGATCCATATTTTGAGAATTTATGGGTTGTGGGCTTGGAGTATGTATTGGTATTTGTAATCATTGGCTATGAGCAAATGTATTCAAGGACTTCTGCCTCGTGAACCCAGATAACAAAGAAGATACTTAAATCAAGAAATCAATGGGATCTGATGCGATACGCACCTTCTTAATTTTACTGTTCCGCCAACTATAGAAAGCACCTTTATTAATACCCAATTCTAATGAAAATTCATCAACACTTCTACCCGTTGCATTGCCTTTATCTCTTTGACAGTCTGTGTTTTGGTGAATTTGCTACTCTTCATAATATATCAAATTTAGTTAATCTTTAACTTGTCTTCTTATTTGGTAAATCTACAAATAGAAGGTTATAAATTTGATTTTTTTATCTCCGTATATTTTATAATTATTTTATCCTTATGAAATGTTTTAGGGTTATCCATTTAAGTCTAAAATCCTTGTTTATCAACAGATTAAGTTACACTTTGTAGTATAAATTAAAGCTATGAAAACATTAAAATCACTGGATCGGGAGACATTCAAATCCCAATTTGGAACAAAACTGTTGTGTTACCAATATTTGGCTGATCAAAATGGTCAATGGGCTTTTCTTGTAGTAAAAAAGATCCTAAATTTTGACTACCCCACCGCAAGCGGATGGAGCATTCGCCAAAATTTTTCCAACCTAAAGGTCGGTATTCGGATCTTTTTTGTGATAAGGCGTTTTTATGCAAAAACA
>JBLHWH010000002.1:0-72378 GCA_047628935.1 Halioglobus sp.
CTTTAGTATGATAGCACTGATCAGGTCTGATTCTAGAATGTCTCCGAAGTCGCCATCTTTCATCATACCAAACACTACGTTATCAGAGCTATTCATCCTACCGCCATTTCGTGTTTGGCGGTCCGCTCTGTCCTCTGCCCCTCGCAGCCCTAGGTGCTATCTCTTCTTAGCTTACCACCTCTGGTGGTACATATTCAATCACAGCACCTAGCACTACTCGCTCCCCGCATGTATACTGAAAGTGATACAAATACTATTGTCTCAGTAGCCATTTCTACTATACTCGCGTCAGTCCCTACGCTTCATCAGTCGCCTCATTACATTCGTTGTCTGTTTGTCGCTACTCCTTCCTTTATCACCATTCGGGTATACCTGTCCAGCTACAAGGCTGGTCAGTATGCACCCCCTAGGTTGAGGACACCGCCCTTTTGACCGCTACAGACAGCATAAGTCATGAGCCCATATGATATCCCTTCGGGCAATCCTCTTCGAGGTATCATCTAGGCTCTCTTTGTTATACGGTCTGAGGATCACAGCTTTTAAAGAAAATTTTAACTTTTTACTTCAATATTCCAATAGTGTACACTACCAAATTTATTGACTCACTGCGAAATCAAATAAAACTCTGCGAAACTAGGAAGAGCGGAAAGTTGATCATAGAATATAAGCCTTCAAGTAACCAATAACTAAACATATTGTATTTCATTTACATGGTTGTTGCATATTAATTTAGATCTAAGGGTAACATTTACATACTTTCAATACATATATAATTGATATCAATAAGGAAAGCCGAACCCTTCTAATAGTAGGCGAATAACAAATAAATAAAATGGCAGCACAAGAAAAAAGAAAAGACGGATAATTAAAATTTTCTCCGCAGTAATTTCTTCGAATAGATCTAACTCTAGATTCTGTTATTTGAAACATGGCTTCACTAACATGCATATTTCCTGTAATATTATTGATCATAATATCTGGGAAGTGGAAGGTTGTACTAACTACTCCAGACTTAACTTGATCTGTAATTTTAGCCTTGACATCGACTTTTCCTCGTGGACTTTCTAGACATACATAATCACCTTCAGAAATTAAATGTTTAGCCGCGTCTTCTGGATTAATCATCAAATAATCATCCTTTAGTATTTCCAGTCCTTCTAGTCATCGCTCCGCAATTGTAATGCTCTAACTCTCGATTGATGATCAATATATAAGGATAGTCCTTGGCATGAGATACCAGTTCTTCTGTCTCTCTCCAATTATTGAAAATAAATTGCCCTTTGCTTATTTTAAATTCCGTTTGATGTAAAATTTGAGTATCCGTTCCATCTGGAGCAACAGGCCATTGTAAGCCATTCTCCCCTAACCTATCCCAAGTTACACCTGCAAAAAAATGGGACGATTTGATTGATCTTATCTAACATGGTTGCTTCATCATTAGCCGATTGTGTATAACCCATTCTAATCATTATATCTACAAGGATTTATCCAACTACTTTAGATCCTTCTATAGACTCAACTACCTGAAGTACTGCTTGCACTCTCCGCTCACCATTGGTAAATGTTCCACTTTTTTCTAGAAAATATGCACCTGGTAAAATGACATCCGCATGTAGTGCCGTTTCTGTCATAAACAACTCTTGGACAATTACTAAATCTAAACTTTTGAGCACTTTGATCACTTTCTGTGTATTAGAGTCCGTCTGAACTACATCTTCGCCAATGATCAAAATGGCTTTCAATTTTCCTTCTAGTGCCGCGTCAAACATTTCTGGAATCTAGTAGCCAATATGACTCGGTACATCCACTCCATAAAATGTATTGTAGTGTGCATTAACTTCTGGATGAGTGATATCTAAATAGCCAGCACCTTTATGTGGTTGCACACCCATATCTGCACTTCGTTGTACATTATTTTGTCCTCTCAGGGGATTCACACCTACTCCTCTCTTACTTATATTTCCAGTCATTAAAGCTTGATCTGCAATTTGCATAACAGTGAAAGTTCCTTGGCTATGTTCGGTAACTCCTTGTCCATGAAATGACATGGCATTTTGTGCTGAAGCATAGGCAATGGCAGCCTGTCTGATTTCCTCTCTGCCAACTCCACAACCTTTTTCTAATTTATCTAAATCGATATTAAATAAATCTTTTTTGTAAACTTCAAATCCTTCGGTTCTATCTCTTATAAAGCTTTCGTCTGCTAAACCTTCTTTGATAATATAATGCATCATCATGTTTAACACGGCAACATTAGTCCCTAATCTCAAAGCAATATGATGGGTAGCATAACGCGCTATTTCTGTACGCCGAGAATCTAAGACGATAGAGACATTACCAGTCTTCATAGCAAACTGTTTCAGCTTAGCACCTGCTACAGAGAGAGCATCAGTTGGATTAGCGCCTATGACCATAATACAATTGGTGTCTTTTAAATCATAAATAGAATTGGTAGCCGCTCCTGTTCCAAAAGTTCTTTGCATGCCGAGGGCTGTTGGCGAATGCTATACTTCTAGCACAACCATCGATATTGTTTGTTCCGACAACCGCTCTGATAAACTTCTGCATCAAATAGTACTCTTCATTCGTATAACTACTGGAAGAAATCCCTGCAATAACATCCGCACCAAACTCTTCTTTATAATTTGTCAGCTTATTCGCTATATAATCGTAAACCTCATCCCAAGATATCTTCTCAAAAACGCCATCTCTTTTGATCATCGGTGAATTTAATCGTTCAGGATGATCATAAAACTTGAAAGCATACCGCCCCTTTAGGCAGGTGTACCTCTGGTTAACTTTGGCATCGTAATGCGCCTAAACACTCAGGATTTCGTCATTATTAGTAGAGATACCTCGATTGCAACCTACACCACAATAGGTACAAATAGTCCTTGTCATTTCTGTCGCTTCTATAGCTTTAGATTGGAACACATCAGAAATAGCAGACGTTGGACAAGCCTAAGAACAAGCTTCACAACTGACACAATACAACTCCATGAAACTCTGATCTAATCCCATTATAATTTTAGAGTCAAAACCTCTGCCAGACATACTTAATACGAACCCACCTTGCACCTCATCACACGCTCTCACGCATCGGTAACAGTTGATACACTTTGATAAGTCTGAGGTCATATAAGGATGACTCAAATCTTTTTGCCTGTCTAAGTGATTATCTCCTTCGGGGTATCTCACATCTCTTATGCCTACCTGAGCAGCCACATCTTGCAGTTCACAATTACCATTTACCTCACAGGTCAAACAGTCGAGTGGATGATCCGTTAAAACTAATTCTATAATATTTCTACGTAAGTCTTTAATATCCTTTGATTCTGGATATAAATATTGTCCCTCTGCTATTGGCGAATGACACGAAGCCACCGTTCTCGCCTTTCCCTCTTGCTCCAAAGAGACATCAACGCTGCATACGCGACAACAACCAAATGGATCTAAATTTGACGCACCACAAAGCGTAGGAACATATTTTACTCCTTTATGCCTTTTGATATTAATCATTACCATATGATTTTACGTTTGGTAATCTATTGGTATATATATAAATATATGAGTTTAGACATGAACTTTTCTGAGATCACTAAAGGATGATTTCACAATATCAAAACACTATAAATTATATGGTTTCCAGGATTTAGTATTTCACAGATAAAACATATTAAGGTTTTACTCAGCTTATATTATCTCATGTTTTCAATCACCCACTCAGCGCCAATCCTTCCGCTCTTCATAGCAGCATTTATAGATCCATTCATAGTATGATCTCCGATGATGGCCATTTTCTTACTCACTTCTATAAGGTTATCATTATTGACATGCGTCTGGGAAGGAAGCGCATATTCGATCCTATATGTTTTGATATGTATCCAGTTCTTGGCGGAAGGGATCCATTGTACCAACTCATTTTTGACCTTTTGAATTAAATGTGGTTGGTCTTGATCTACACCTTCCTTGAGGGATACAGATATAAGATGCCCCTCCTTAGCGTATTGAGTGGATGTTTTGGATAGACAAACCATATTATTCACTAGAGCATCAGATGCTCCGTTAAGTGCAATAGCATTGTAATGATACGGTACTTCTTTTGCCTTGAAATATAGGTTTGTAGTAGATCTATATTCCATTTTATCATCTAAAAAGTTATTGCTGATACCCGTAGCTTCCGTTGCGATGAGAATATGATCTGAGTGGATATTTTGATTCTTATCCGTACGGATCATATTTCCATCGATAGAGCTCACTCTCGTATTACACATGATCTTGGTTGGATCTAAATGGCTTGCAATTTGTTTTGGAATTTCTTCCATACCAAGAGCAGGTATAGCGGCATCCCCTTCGGTGAACATCTTGAAAACAAAATCGAACATTCTTCTGCTTGTACTTAAGTCATTCTCAAGGAATATTCCTCCATAAAATGGATGTAAAAATTCTTTAATTATAGTATTACTAAAACCGTATTCTTCCTTAAGTGCTTGTAGTGTGCTTATTTCTTTACCCTCAAAAATGTCATTGATTGATTGACCTTTGAGCCTTGATTTAGTTCGTAGTATTTTGAATTTGTCACCAATACTTGCTGCATTGGTAGTCAACGTTGGCAATAGTGAAGAAAACTGCCGCAGTGGGTCTCCAATATAGTCTCGCTTGCCACCATCCCTCAAGAGTACTGCCCCAGGATCAAAGGATTGAAGATCTAGGGAGTTGTAGTCAAGAACCTTTTTCGCTTCCGGATAGGCAGTCAAGAACACCTGAAATCCTCTATCTAATCGATACCCATCAAGTATATCTGTTTTTATTCTACCACCAACACGATCGGTAGCTTCAATAATCTGATAGTCCCTACCAGCCTTATGAAGATAGTACGCAGCAGTTAATCCAGCCACTCCAGCACCCACTATTACTGTTTTTGTCATTTGCTCTGCATGTTGTTTGGTCACTTAAGTAAATATTTTAAAGGCTTTATTAGCATAAAGAGATATTTCATCCTTCTCATAGGATTGTGTTCTTACAAAACATGATAGATTAGAATTTTCATAAATCAATTACTTTACAATCCATTGCCCTTTGCAACCAGTTTCATTATTTATGGTATCAATAACAAAAGTCCAACCATCTGTAAGACTCTTAAAACTTATTTCCAGACAGACAATAGTACCATTTGTAATGAATCAAGCGTCAATAACAGTCAAACTCATATTTAAAAGACTGTCACAAGTAATACCGAGATCATATTCTAGAGTATAATTTACACTTTCTTTAAAATAGGTATTAATTGCAAACTTTGCGTTCATCTCTATTTTTCTTATTTTAATGATAGTCTTTTGATTACTATTGAAATCAATGGTCAAACTATTCAAGTATGAGAACCATTTGAAACTCTTCCGCCCTTACCATCAAATTCGAAGATAAAGAAGTTCATCACCGCTAAAAACCGTAAAGATTCATTTCTTCAATGAAAACAATTCAGAACAGATCCTACTAGCATCAATTGAAAACTAAAAACCATAGTTGTGAAATGCGTTTACACATAGTACACCTAACAACAATAGACTATACAAGGCGAATCTAGATCATATAAAGCGACACTATATCTAATATATCACTATACTATTGTCTATAGCAAATGCATAAAAAGTATGTGGAATACATAAAAGATATGTGAACTTACCGCAGCTGAATCTCTTACACTATACCATTCAAAATTTCTGAATACAGTTCTTTGACTACAAATTTTGGAGTCCTGTCAGTATGAAATAATCCCCAATGTTTTTCTGGCTCCATCGGCTCAGGAGAACCTTTCCAATTTTCATCAAATGCTTCAAAAACGTATGTTACAATATTATCTTCATTGACCCATTTCATAAGATCTTCATAGTATATCTTCTGATTTTCTTCGCTCACATGCTCGGCATTAATCCCTCTACCATTAGAGTTTGTAGCCCATCCCGCTTCTGTAATGACTACAGGAGTATCAGGATACAAGTTTGCAACAGCATAGTAGTTATCTTTTGTATACCCAAGAGATTCATGGATATGCTTATATTCCCATACTGGATAAGTATGCACCGAAATGAAATCAACTACTTCGGCTAAAGGCTTAAGCTTGTTTAACCAAGGCACATAATTCTCGCAAAAGGTTACGGGTACCGAAGTCTTCTTCTGTGCTAACTTTACATATTCTATGACGTTGGCTACAGGAACATAATGGTCTGTCCAGTCAACACATGCTTCGTTTCCAACAGAAATGCAAGAGACAATATCTTCATATTTATTTGACCAGTCAATAAGCTTTTCAATTCGCTTCCTATTCTTTATTTTATTCTCTTCTAACTGTTCTTCGCTGTATACACCTCCTCCCCAAGGACATCCAAAGTTGTTCGCCTCAGCCACAATATATGCACCGAGCATTACTTTGAAATCCATTCTTTCTTTCTTGATCACTTCTAAAACTCTGTATGAGTGTAAATCACAATCATAGAGTCTTAAGTATTTCCAGTTGTGACTAAGTATAAGTAAATCCTCTTTAATTTCTTTATATGAAGGGTGAACTCCTCCAGGATCTTGCCCATCTCTAAATCCAGAATAACAAATGGCGTTTCCTTTTGGTAAACCTAAAGCTTCGAATGTATTCATCTTAAAATTTTAATTTTTCATGTTTATCCCAAATACCCCAATACGCACCTACTTCTCCTTCGGCACCAACTTTCCATGATTCGTCAAATGATGAGAAATAGAAAATTTCAATATCACTTTCAGAGGACCACAGCTGAGCATTAATAAAATATTTTAAAGCTGAGTCAGCAGAAGCATGAGCTCCATCTAAAGACTCACCTTGACTTGGCCAACCCGTTTCAGTTATTATAACTCTCTTTCCTCCACCTGCATCTTTTGCCTGATAAAACATCTCTTGCATATGTTTTAAAGAATACTCATATGGACAACCTTCCCAATAAGGATAACAGTTACAAAGAATAACATCACAAGCTTCTGTAATATTTGGTCGTGCAGAGAATTCATAGTATGCGTCAACATATCCTATAGATACATCATTTGGCACAGCCTTTTTAACTCTGTGCATAAATTCTAGTAACTCTTCCTCTGATAGATCCTTTCTATACATTACTTCATTCCCAACAGCTGCTATATCAACCAATCCCTCATTAGCTAGTTTTATCAATCCACTTATTTCCCTTTCATTGATCTCAGGATCATCACCTAGCCATGCGCCTACTAAAGTTTTAATCCCCATTTCCTTAGCAACTTTTGGAATAAGCTCATTACCTTCTGTACAAGAAAAAGTTCTTATCCATTCGGTATGAGGAGCTATAATTTCCATTCTTCTTCTTACTTGATCCTCAGTAATAATATCTCCAGGTTTTTGACCTTCTCCATATAAGCTAAAGCAAAAGCCATGGGTACCATTCTCCATAATAGTTGAGAATAATTTCTTTAGATCATCAATCGATTTCTCCTCTAAATTGGAATCGAAAGGAATTTGTATTTTTTGTCGGATCTTATTATTATTATCATTTGACCACAAGTATTGTTCTCCTCGATATGACATATTTTTTTAGTATTTTAGTTTTTCATTTTTATCCCATAATCCCCATCTTTCTCCTACATCTCCTTCATGGTGTACTTTCCAAGACTCATCAAAAGAAGAAAAGTAAAACATATTTACTCCTTCGGATTTTGCCCAATGATTTGTATTGGTAAAATACATCATGGCATTATCTTCTGATGGGTTTGCTTCATAAGTATTCTCACCTTTATTTGGCCAACCTGTCTCTGTTATAACCACAGGTTTATTACCAGCAGCATTTTTAGCTACGGTATACATGTGTTTTAAGTAAAGAGAGGCTTGATTGATATTTGCTCCTTCCCAGAAAGGATAGCAATTTGCTAATATTATATCACATGCCTCAACAAGCTTTGGTCTATCGTCAAATTGATAATACGCATCAACATAACCAACTTTTAGGTTAGGTAATCTTTCTTTTACATATTTGATATAGTTTAGAACTTCTTCTTCTGATAGTTCATTTCTCAACAACACTTCATTTCCGACTACTGCAATATCTACTTTTCCTTGGCTGGCTAATTCAATTAAAGCATCAATTTCTTTTTTATTTTGTTCTTTATCACTTCCTAACCAAGCACCTACCATGGTATTGAGTCCTTTTTCTTTTGCAATTACAGGAATGAGCTCATTACCATCTGTACAAGAAAATGATCTAACCCATTCTGTAAATGGAGAAATAATATCCATTCTTCTTCTTATCTGCTCTTCAGATAATTGATCACCAATATTTTGACCTTCGACATAAGGGCTAAAACATAAACCCTGCATCCCATCTTTCATAGATTCCCTAAAAGCATTTTTAATTGCTGAAGATGACATTTTTGATGAAACTATATCAGAGGTAGAAACTAGTTTTGGATTTAGACTAATAAAAGACGCAAGTTTATTCTCTTGATCGCTAGAAGATAGGTTGGCTATTTTTCTTTTGTCAAGTTCGATTCGATTTTCATTGGCACGTTTTTCATCTATATCATAATCCCACATGATATACATTGCTAAAAGTGTCCCCGCGACAGGAAAGAAACAAAAGAATGCATGTAATCCATCCACAGCAGATTGTTGATCTGTGGTAACAAGGTCTGGATTAAAGCCTACGAAAGCAATAATTACCCCACTCAAAGCACCCGCAATTGCAAAACCAAATTTCACCATCCACCAATATATAGCGCCAAACATGCCCTCTCTTCGTTGGCCAGATTTAAGTTCATCTATATCAATTACATCTGCTGTCATTGACATCATGACTGTAAATAGACTCCCTATTCCAAAAGAGAAAAATGGTAGTGCTATTATATACATCCAAGGTTTGCCTGGTACAAATAAAAACCATAACAAAGCATAACCGACCACTGAAATTGCTTGAGCTATCAAAAACGCATTTTTCTTTCCATATGTTTTGGACATCCATGTTACAATAGGTATAACTAAAAAAGTTGTGCCTAAAGCTCCAAAACAACCGAATAAAGAGACCCAAATACCACTAGCTCCAGCATCTCCATTAAATAATTTAAAGACAATTACAAAAAAGGTTAGGGCAGCGACTGTATTAAAAGCATTAAAAATTAAAAATGTAGCACCACATAGCTTTCTGAATGCTTTGATTTTAAATGCTTCTACAAAAGCACGAAATATCTTCATTAAACTGTTACCAATATTTGCAGCATTTAAAGGTTCATAATCTTTATCTAGTGTTGATTCCCCCTTAATAAATAAAGCGGGTACCATTGCACAAATTGCACATGGTATTGCAACCCATATCGACAACTCTCTAACAGCAACTTCTGCCGACGGAAACCACGCTGGATCATACATAATAACCCAAAACCATGGGGCAATAACCCAAGCCCATTGACCAATAAATTGGGACACAGCCATGATACTCGTACGCTCATGAAAATCATCGCTCATCTCATACCCCATTGCTACATAAGGAACACTAAAAAAAGTAAGTCCGAGATAAAATATTATTGACCAACAGAAGAAGTACCAGAAATTGAATTGTAATGAGTTCTCCTTAAAAAGTTGCCACATGAATATGTATGAAACGCCCATAATGACTGCACCTATTAATACATACTGTCGTCGACGGCCATATTTTGACTTAGTATTATCAGACACAAAGCCCATAATTGGATCTGTGATGGAATCGAATACTCTTGGAAAAAAATAAATAAGCGACCACATCCAACCTGGAAAACCTAAATCTTGAACTAAAACGACCATAAAAATTCCTAATATTGCAGGGAACATTTGGTTTGCAAACATCCCTACTCCGAATGCTATTTTTTGACCGAAAGGCACTTTTTTAGTTGCTGTAGACATTTATTTGGTTTTGTTGGTTTGTATTCATTTTGTATATGTTTCTACAAAATCGAGTTATCTAGATTTGTACATTATTATTTTGTTTTGTTTAGCACAACGGTTTGTATCGATTGTGCTCTTATAGTTGTTTTTTGATTATGAAGACCCATATTCAGATCAATTGAAAGCGGATATTCATTTTGATTTAAAATAACTAAAACTATTGATCCATCTGGATTTTCGACGCTTGTAAGTTGTATATCATCATTAGAAATAGAAAAGTCGATTCGTTTTGATCCCGGACGTATAAATTTACTAAAATGAGCCATTGCATAATATAATGGTGTAATGTAAACTTCATCCATATCAGGATCTACTATAATAGGTGCTAGACACCAGTTTTTAAACCAATTTGGTCCCCCTTGACGATCCAATACCATATTCCAATCAATCCATCCGTCTACCCAATTATTTAAACATCCAATTATATCTCTTGCATATCGGTATACAGGTACATACTTGGGATGAAAATGTTTATCTTCTTCAGGAGCCCAATCCCATCCCCAGTCAGTCGCTTCTTTCTTCCAATACCAATCGTCTTCTTTCCAATGTGGAACTTCGGCATCAATACAACCTTCTGTTTCTATTAAGTATTTATCTGGTGCTTTATCATGAGCATATTGTAGCACTTCAGGAAAAACCTCATAGGTGCTAGCATACCAGTGAATTGCAGTTCCATCCATGTATTTTGAAGATTTCTCATCCTTGTACATAACATCTACCCATTCTTTTAGATGATCCCTATTCTGATCATAACCCAATATTTTTATATGAGAATGTCCATTAGATTCCAGACTGGGTCCCAAATGATCGTTAACAAATGCCGTCATTTCATCTGCGGAGTAATGCATGCTTTCCCAATTGTTTCCATTGCCTAGTGGTTCATTCTCTACGGTGACCCCCCAAATATCAATCCCCTCACTTTTATAAGCATCGATATATTTAGAGAAAAATAATGACCAAGAATCATAATATTCAGGTAATAATTTACCACCTACCCATTTTTTATTGTCTTTCATCCAGGGTGGAGCTGTCCATGGTGATGATATAATCTTAAATCCTTCAGACGAAACTGCCATGGCGTCTTTTATCATTGGAATTAGATCATCTTCATCTTCTTTTATTGAAAAGTCAGCCAAATCTTTATCTCCAGGAGTAGGTGCGTAAGAATAGTTACTTAGAGAAAAATCGCAAGAATTGATATGTGTTCTGGTTAAGGAATATTTCGCTCCATCATCTCCAAAATATGCATTAATAACTTTTTTTCTATTTACATCCCCTAACCTATTTAACAGATACGCCGAAGATTCAGTGAATGACCCTCCGATTCCTGTAATTGTTTGATATGTAACTTCTGGATTTAGACTCACCCTCACCGATTTGGTTGCTTTTTCAAAAGTTTCCAATTGTTTCATTGAATTCCCAGCGGCTGAAGTTTCGTACACCTTACTTTCCCATACGTCAGAGTTATTATTACAATTGATCATAAATATTGATAATAAAAGTATTAGGTAAAAATGTATACGCATGACTCTCTATTTTTGAGTTATTTCATTATTAGGTATAAATACAGTTTCTAATAATTTCTCTAATTGCCCGTTAAATGTTTTTTTCATAGATGATTCTCCTCTTCGAAGCTGTTTTGACTTAAGTAAATTTACAGAATCCCATAATGCATATTTGGCTTGACCATCACTTGTAAATAATCCGAAGTGATTCTCCGACCCATTTGGATGTTCAGCATCTTTCCATTTCTCATCAAATGCCTCAAAATAGAAGCAACTAATGCTGTCAGTATCTGTCCAGGCTCGCATTTTATGATAATATAATGCTTGCTTGTACTCATCACATGCTCTCGATCCTTCAGGGCCATAGAAGCCACCTGAGTAACTCGCCCAACCTGTTTCCCCGATGTGGATAGGTTTTTCTATTCCTATTTTCATAGTGTAATTTTCTACAGCCTGATATTGATATTGAGCATAAGAAAGAGCCCGCGTCATCAAAGTATCTATTTGCATTTCAATGGAATCGCCAGTGTTCGTTAGCACTTTGTTCCAAAATGCAGGGTTGTGATGCGTATCATGCATAGGATAAGTATGCATTGAGATATAGTCAACTTCTGTAATGAGAGAATCCAATGTTGGCACATGGTATTCGTCAGAACCTCCTCCCCAAGATGCGAAATTATCTGAACTTGTAATCCACAGATCTTTTGATAGATCACCCTTAGCTTTAAGTTCTTGTAGATGTCTGACCCATTTAAGAATGATTCCTGGTTCCACATAATATGAGGCTGCCCACTTTACCATGGCTTCATTACCTACAGCAATAATTTTCACTATTTCGGGGTGTTTGTTAGCTAGTTTTACAGCTTCACCAATTTCAACCTCGTTTTTGTTACTTTCGACAGTATGATCAGGGCTTAGTTCAGTGAAAGCATTTTTGCAATTGATCCACGCACCAAGCATTACATACATTTCAAATTCAGCATTTTCAGATGTCAACTCTGCTATAGCTTTTAATATATTGGATGCATGTGGGAGATGTACATTATAAGTACGAATCAACTTAATACCCAATTCCGATAAGATCTCTAAATCCTCCTTGATGTCAGAAATACTAGGTTGAATATCTCTTGAACTCATCCTATAACCTCCATAAGAAATAGCCTGATATTCTGGATTCCCAAGGATGTCCTGAGCGGTTACAGGTTTAGTTAAAATCTGCTCTGTAGTTTTTTGCTTGCAGGCAAAAATAGTAATGGATATAAATACAAAGACAAGAAATAATTTAACGCTACCCAATCCAACTCTATATTTATATCCCTTTTTCATAATTTTCTATCTGAGTTTAGCTGTATCTAAATAAACTTGAATTTGTTTTACATCTCCTTGTCGTTGAAATAATGCATTACTAAGCTCAGAATCAAGATTTAGATTATTAAATTGATGTATTGAATCATCACTTTTTATTACCTCTATTTTTTCATAGTCAGCCATTGTATATACTATAGGAACTTGACAATATGTAAATGCTAAGGATCCTACATTCAAGAGTACAGTCTGATTCTCACTATTCAAATCGATATAGTCAAATTTAGTTTCTTGCATAAGGAACTCATTTTTTCTTAGTAGACTTGGTTTAAAGTGCAACTTGCGATCATGCACAAAGACACCTAACTCTCCAAATCTACTTAAAATATCTTCTTTTACTTGTCCGGTCATTCCCGGTTGCTGAGCTCCCTTACTAGCTGGAGTATGTGAGTATGGATCTGTTGGAAACGCTCCATACAATGAAGGAGATTTATGCACCCCTATTCCTTCATTAATTTCGTAAAAATGTTCCATTAACCTGCCCATTATTGATGGATCCGTATCCTCTTGTATTGCTTTAAGACAACATTCTTGTACAGCTAATAAGAGCTTTGAAACCATGTGCCAATAGATAGAACCAAGTCCCTCGTAACCATAGAAGGTTCCTGATCTTCCTGTGAATGCTTTATGATTGAAGACTTCTTCAAATATCTTAGACATTTGATCTTTTTCTTTCTTTACTAATTCACTATAAGGACCATCAGCTATTTCATCTAATGCACTCAATAAATCATTGACATTTCTAAAATTACCATTAAAATGGATTTTCCCGAAAACATCTTTTTCAACTATCGTTGAGTCATTATCAGAGATCATTTTAGTTAGCAAAGCAGACCCTTTTGCAGAATTTTCTGGTATTATATTTTTATCAAGAAAACCTTTCAAAGTTTTATTGGGATATAGAATGTAGCTGTATTGATCTTCTCTGAATAAAGCACTACTTTTCAGGCTGTCCAATACAGACAGTGCTTCTTCAGCCTCTAAAAAACCAGAACTTAATACAGCAACTTGACCTTCTAGCATCTCACTTAAATATGAGATGTGTACGCTTTTAGGTTGTACCGTTAATAGATTATAGGCATGATAAAGACCATCTGACCGTTTATTTCCCCTAATGGTGTGGTCAAGATGAGTAAGGGTAGCATCTACAAACCGTTTTATTCCTGATACGCTGATACTGCGTTTAGCACCATAAAATGACTTCTCATAAATACGTATTCTGTATTCAGAAGCTGCAATCCCAAGCTGATCTAAAACTTCTTTTCGTTTCTCATCTGATACTTGCTCGTCGTAAATATCTTGATTATCTTCTAACGTTTGACGCACCTTTTTATAAAAATCAAGCAACTCGCTAGAAACTTTTATTTCGTCTACATTAGCAGAATCAAGTAGATTGTTGAAAAAATGTAGGAATCGTCTTAGATAGTATAGCGTTACCATAGATATCCCATTGCCCACTAATGCGTTATTCGCATCATTCCACTCAGGACGTTGCGTATTCATCCAAATTCCACCTTCCGGCACATAGTTAGATAGTTTGGCTAAAACAGTCGCTAATATTTTTTCAATTAGATTTACAGAATGAATATCTCCACTTTCATTTGTGAGTAACGCACCATCGGCGCCCATTTCTTCTCTTCGAAGTCTTATATTAACATCAAGCTCTTCATCAAATTCAATTGTATCCTTAGGGTCATTTAATATTGATTCATAAGGCTTGATTTTGTATGGAACATTAGCATAGACAAACAACTCTTTGGTAAAATATTCAGATAATTTACCAGGTTGGTGCCGCTCAATAAATTCTAAAAATTTAAGCAAATAAATAATCTGATGATCACCCCAATAGCCTATATAAGACCAAGGATCATCAGGCTCTGAAATCTCCCAATCAAAACCATCTTTTGTAATACGATATGGATTATACCCATCAAAAGTTGAGGCATTAAGAAATCTCAAAATCATTCCTTCAATAAAGTCGGGATATGAATGAACCATCGCTTCCCAATTCTGGAAAATATCTCTCCAATTGCCTTCATAATCGAGTATCTTAGATCCATCCTTTTCATTGACCATATTTATAGAAAAGCGATTCCAAGGCCTACTCGGGTCTCCATGTCTTCTGCTAAATTTTAGAGGTAAGTACTCTATTGCTAGCCGTTTTAAATGAGGAGCTTTAATATCATCTAATAATTTTCGCAATTCGTGTATGGTAAAAGTTTCAGGAAGTGAATCCATAAAACCCTTGTGTGCATCATATACTTCTTGATTGGCAAGTTGAATATTACGTTGAAAATCCCACCTTTCAATTGTGTAATTGTCATCAAAGATTCCGCCTCTCATATTGTTGAAAAGAACATTGGCAAAGTGTCTAGTATCTCTAAATCTATCCGCAGTACATTGAAGTCCATCCGCCGCTGCGTTTAAGAGAATCAACTTTTCTTTACCTAGCTCAATGTTTTCAATTACTTCTTTAGCTATATTTCCATTCGTACTAATATTATGAATAAGCCCCGCTACTTTAGATTGAGTTTGGTGGACATTCGCAACTATAGACCATTTTTTATCCTGACTAGGCGATAAGGAAACTGAATCCACAACAAAATAAGCACCTCGTTCCCCTTTCACATCAATTTCCTGATGTATTGCAGATTGATCTCGAAATGATTGCAGTTGCAATGAGGAAAGTAGGTAGATAGGATCCTCAAGCCCCATAGACCATGCAACATTGGATTTCAATGCTTCACTAGGTTCTGCCTTGTCGACAATAATTGCACTTAATGCAAAAATACCTAAGCCAGACTTTTCATGAAGTTCACTTCTTTTATAGGCATCCACTAGATTACTAGTAGAACTCTGAAGATCGCTCGGTACTCCGTATGGCAATATATTTTGAAGTCCGTCTAAAAATGTAATATTTAGATCACCTTCAGAATGATTTGTCAATCTAGATTCCCTAACAAAACCAAAGTCATAGCTCGAACACCATTCATATGTAAATGTTACTCCAAGATCATGGTTAACTTCCTCGAACTTCACTTTGTTACCACATCTATTTTTATATAGATTTCGGCTAGTGCTGTATTTATCTTCACCCCTTATAGAAAAGGGCTCCCAAACATGAATACTATCATTTTTAGTTACTTGAAGAATTGTTTTACTGCCAGTATTCTCCGATGATTCAGTGATTTTATCATCTGTGTAATAAGGAAATAAAGAATAATATGCATTCTTCCTACCAGCTGATAATCCTCCAGTACTAGAAATAAACATCCAGTGATCTGAGTCGCTTACAATACTCATGAAGAATGGGCGCATCAAATCATTATTACTTATTTTATAGTAGACATCTCCACTATCCTTAATTTCTTCTATATCTACAATCTCTCTCTTAATCTTCAACATTTAGAATTTTCGGTTTTCAAAACATATTTAATTCTTTATAGAAAGTCATATCTCTACAAAAGATTAATTATTTAACATCATGTACTTTTACAACATAAAACTAGTTTTTTTTTGATTAAAGCTTCAAAACTTACTAAATTTCTTGTAAATTTTATCATCAACGATCACTTATTGAGGATAGGGGGATCTCATCAAAATATTTATCAACATCACATTCTTTAAGCTCTCCATTATAGACGTTTAATTGATGTGCTTCTTTAAGCGCATAATAGGCAGCTCTAGGAAACAATTCATATAGGCCTTTATCATTACTTTTACCTTTAGCACAGATCCCAAACCACTCTTCATTCATATTATTAGATCCGTTTTTGGTATCAATACTATATCCATCACTCATCCAACTCGAAGCTGTATTATGAATGTCAAGATCTACCGTTTGTCCTCTTTTCCACCAACCATCACTAAATTGAAAAGTAAACCCACCAATTGAATTCCCAACGCCACCTAATCCAGCGGCATTTCTGTATATCTCCCTCCAATTATTCACCATATAATAAGCTTGCATATCTTGATCTTCCCTATCTTTTAATGAATTGAAAGCATCTGATCCAAACTCAGCAAACAGAATAGGTTTATTGAGCTTTTTCTTTACCTTTTTGAATGCATCACTGAATGTTACGCCTCTATACATATTGGTAGCATATATATCAATATCCTTACAATGCTCGGCAACTAAGTCCAAATACAATAAGTCTCCATTGCAAATTGCGATTGGATGATTATCATCTATTTTTTTCATCGCTAGAACTGCTTCGTTCATAACTTTGTACATAGCTGTCGCTCTTGTAATTACAGTACCTTCCGTTTCTATAGGAATATCTTCTGTTTCAGCACCTCCCCACGATAGTCCATAATTGTTTTCATTGCCTAACATGAAAAGAAGTAGTCCTGGAGTACTTTTGAATTCATCCATAAGTGCCTTCGCCTCTTTTAATAAAAATTTCCGAACAGCTGGATCAGAATATTCTGTGTTTGCCATATAAATACCATCTATGGTAAGACCATACCTACCAAAAGAGTGATTTAGCATCGTATAAATACCGTAATTTTCATAAATATAACTGACCCATTTGGGTTGGACCCCTGTATATAATCTTATAGTATTAACTCCCATATTTTTAAGAAGGGTCATTTCTGATTCCAATGCTGACTTTATAAAACTGTCTGACTTCCCCCAAATATTATATGAATAGTTCATACCAATTGGGATATAATCCCAATTCATGCCGTTGATCATAAATGGACTGCCATTTACCATGAGCGTCATTTCTTGTTTGTTATTCTTTATAGACACTTTTTGAGATTGGCTAAAAAGTGAGGCGGTCATAATAAAAACGCTTAGGACAAATGCGAATAGTATTTTTATTTTCACAACTTTAGTTTATTTTTATTATCAATTCTAATTTTATTTCCAAACAATAACTCGTGAATGTATAAAAAAAATAATTTTTCATATGAATAATTGTTTGTTTACTTTTATATACAATTATCATCATTAAAAATCATGATAAGAAATAGTTGCAGTAATAACTTGTTATTCAGTAAGTTGATAGACTTCTTTAAAGCAGTCTTAGTTTATCGGCTGTATTAAAGATGAATTTGATGTGCCATTCCGATTAAGCTTTGTAACCTTATTATAATGAGAATCAACAACGGCTAACAGTTAAGAATAGAATGAATATGCCAAAGTAATATCATCGTTACCAAAAAGATACGGATCTAATCATTTATTAGAAAATCAGAGAAAAATGTAATCCCTTTTGATTATAAATCGAAAAATATACATATTAATAAAGCCGATTTACAAAAAAAAGATCACAGATTAATCTGTGATCTTTTGTCATTTATATACAATATTATTTAAATAGAAAATCAATACAACTCGTAAGAAATTACTGTAACGCGCAGCTTTGGATCATTTTATTACTTTAGTTTTTCCGACACCATTGTTGATTAGATGTACTGAAGTATCTTTTAAATTACATTCCTGACTTAGCAGGTGATGTAGTGATAGACATATCTCTCACACATAAATATTTTCCATCCACTTTCTGGAAATAGGACATATAATTTCCGTTATCTACAGCCTTTCCACCGACATCAAATTCTGTCCAAGATCCAATTTCAACTGCAGTAATCCCTTCTGCAAATAGATCAACAATTTCGTACACTTTATAATTTCCTGTCGTATCTTTTGCAATATTACTTGCAATATTTTTTGTAATGGCTGCTTTACCTGAAAGGGGCTGCATATTTCTACTATAGTTTATTGCGTCATTGCTATAATAGGCAGCAACAGCATTTGCGTCCTTAGCTTTTTCACCCGCAGCAAAGGCATCCTCCATTGCTTGAACCTCGACTCTTATCTTGTCCATATCAAGGACTTCCTTTTTTTCTGTAGCTGCACAAGATGAAAGAATCAATACCACAAATGTCAAAAATCCAATTAACCTAATGTTTAGTCTCATAATATTTATTTATTTTTTATAAATTTAATATACTACTTAAGATTGAGAATAAATAATTTGACTGCTTTTATAATTCCTGAATACAATATAATGGGCTCATTTAGGCAAATTCTCAAAATGATGTGCTAATTTAAATATACAATAACATAGCAAAAAATATTTTGGCAGAATTAATATCGAGATTTGCAAAGTTGTTTGTTTTGCATGATATATTACTTCATTTTGAAGTTACGAATCTAAAAGAGGATCATGATATTGTATTAATAGAGTTAGTTGAAAAGGGTGATGCATCCCATATACAAAAGGAAATTGTACGTGAAGAAAAAGTGGTAAAGGAAGGTTACATGAACTCAAATGATTAACAAATTTTTCCAGCACAAGGAAAAGAAGTGTTTCTCCGATTGAAAAGAAGACGGTGGAAAATAAAGGAGACAACAACGGGCTATCACAACACCTATAACTCTATAAATAATGGCATAAAAAGCACCAAAAGTTTGTTTTTTTTAAAGAAACTAGTAGAGAATAAGGTAATATTATTGTCAGATATTGCTTACGGATTAGGAATATCAAACAAGAAATTAAGCAGATGGTATAAGTACGTATTTAGTGACTACCAAATAGCTAAGATGAAAGGATAAATCTATCAAGATGACCATAAACCAAAAGAGACTACAAAAATGATCCGAGTACCAATAGTTAACCTTAATCATATAGATCGAGAAATAACTATTGATGACAAGCACTTTATGGGCAGGCTATACCTTAACAAGTAATAACAGGGCAGGCAAGATCATCTTAATGGCTATAATCATCAAAATTAAAAGAGGAAGAAAAACTCCAAATACAATATATTATTGATAACAAAATTGCTAAGAAAAGCAACACTACAATAAGTCGAAAAGACTACAAATTAGAGACTGTGATAGATTCCAATGGAGATACAACGAAGAAGCATCTGACCAAGTCTAGATACTTACTATACAAACACGAAGATCAGTGGAATACTTATCAAGAACAAAGGGCTAAAATACTATTTGATTCACACCCTAGCTTTCTTGAAATGTACATGGCAATACTGGAATTTATAACTTGGAATGCTTCTGATCAAGTTGGTCAAGATTTATATATCAAAAAACTTCAACCCGATAAGTAGATATTAAAACTCAAGGCTTTTAAAAACGATCATATGACAGCGCTTACAGTATCCATAAAAAGACATTCTGGTCAATAATTAATTACTTTATTGAAGGATTTACTACTGCTCCTGCTGAGACAGTCAATGGAAACTAAAGCGTTTAATAGAGGTGTCATACGGAATCAGAAAGCTTGACTATTTCTATTCTAGACTCAATAATATTAATTCTAGCACATCAATTTAGTACTTAGTCAAGGTCACTTCAAATTATCCTTGTAAGTTTAAAGATGGAGGATGAATAAATTTGCCAAAGTGATTGTTTAATTTAGAATAAAGTTTTTTTAGCAACTTCGTAAGTTTTAATAAAGACCTCATGTTGTTCAACATGTTCTAATTTCCCATTCTTTTTTTGAAGATCTATGATTTCTCGATGAATTTGTTTTGTACGTAATAGGTAATGCCACTAACCTCTAAATTTTTCATTATTCATTAATATTTCTTGCTTACAGTTCCCATTCTTTAAACATGTAACCATAATAGTAGGTCTATTGAGACCTTGCCTTTCTTCAAAAACAGCCTGAATAGAGCTAAAGCCTATATCATCACCAAGTTCATATCCGTTATTCACGAATCTTAAGATACTCAATGTCGCTTTTGCTAACGATAAATTAGACTCAGGACTTGCATTATCATCAAGAAATGATTCATATGATTTTTGTTTTAGCTCTATCAAGAAAAGTTTAAAAGCTTCTTGAGCTTCTTCGTCCACAATCCAACGTTCAGTCCATCCTTCAGTCAACCCAGCCTTGTTAATAGTTTTGTCTCCAGCTGGTTGAAAAAATAAAGAATCTGGGTAAGGCACTTTAACTATTAGAGATCTAGCAAAAATATTGCCCCCTCTCAAGGAATCTACTTTTACTGAGCTAATAATGTCATCCACAAAATATCCAGACTCTGTTAAGTATTCTACTTTGACTTCCTTTCTAATGTTTCTAATTCGTTGCCATTCGTATTCCTTTACAAACTCTCCCGTTTGTTTTACTCTAATTTGATCTGTAATCGAAATCTTATCACCTCCGACAAACCTACCTTTATCTAGTTCAGTCATTTTTATTTCAATTTCAGTGCTTGATCCAAATATATCAATCAATCCAGTAAATTGGCTTAAAATAGCAAGTACTGCTAAGAGTATTAGTAAAATCAATATTTTTCCTAGGTGCCTCATTTATTTAATTTTCTAGCTTTTAAGCTTTATCTATATTGAATTTGCTTTACAATATTTCCTCCAATTTCTTTGCAATTCTAAATACCCTTTATGATTACAAAGCTCAAGCCTTTCAAGTACTAAATACATTGATCTGATTATCCTGAAGGCCTACTGTTTATTCTTAATTCTAAAATATTATACTAAATTATAACTGAATATCTTCATTATATTGCATTTGTTACTTAATAATACACAAATGTTATCAATTAACTTCATACGTGTGTATCCCTATATTTCGTTTATGCTACTTTTCCGAGATAGGCAGATAGCCTGCGCCTCTGATTCATCATTCTTAAATTTCTCAATCCAATAATATTTGTAACTCCTTCAGGAGACCGTATTTGTCCAAATAACTTGCATCATTTTTTCACCAGTGTCCCGTATGCCTCCTCCACCGCACCAATACCTATTTGTAAACATCTTTCCTTTTATGGTGGATAAACCACTCTGTATATGTTATTATTTAAATAGTTCAGTCATTTTGCTTTTTCATTTTTTCTTATCGGTTTTGCAATCAATTTTTTCTACCAGTATTATAGCTTATTATCCGCCTTTTTCTAATAAACTTTCTTTCACGTAGTTTAGCCACTTGGTACTTTTTTATGTATCACTTTATGGGGAAACATCGAAAAGTGCTCTATCCCATGATAATAATCTAATATTTATTGGGCTTTCGGATATTCTGCGTTAAACCAATCACCTATCAATTTTGCTCCATCTATTATTATCACTAAACTGTCTTTTATGTATTCATAATCATCCAGATATTATGACATCATTTCTTCAAATGTTTGATTACCTAAATGGAAGCACTTTTTACTTTTTCGCCTAGATTCTGACATGCTTATGAGGTTAGTTGAATAGTAATCAAGAAGTAAGGCATCATATCACATTGAAATTTATGCTAATGACGAATAAGAGTTTTAAGAAATATTTGGATTAAGCGAAAGAACAATATTTATAACCGCTCAAATTTAATATTTAACATCATCGATAAAAACTAAGATATAAATTTCAGCGATCTCTCATTCTATTTCATCCCTCATCCGACCCCTTCCCAAACTTAATCTCCTTATCTTTGTTTATTAATCTAGTTTAGTCACAAAGAATTAAAATACCATCAATGAAATATATATTTGCCTTTATCATAGCATCCATAGCGTTCACATCATGTGTAGAGCCTATCAACAAGTCATTCACAAAACTGCCTCCGGGGATATGGCGTGGTGTATTGTTCGTAGATGATAAACCAGTAATTCAAAAGCAAGGAGAAGAGTTCGTTGAAAAAACAGACTTTTCTGGAGAACTACCATTCAGCTTTGAAGTAACATATACAGCAGAAGAAGAATTCTATATCGAACTTATCAACGGCGAAGAAAGAATCAAAGTGACTGATATCATATATGGTAGAGACCGAGCCACGGCAAAGGACACGATTGAGGTTCACTTCAGAGACTTCGATACGTACCTCAGTGCTATCTATGAGGATGATATCATGGAAGGCTATTGGCATGTTAATTATAAAGAGGGCTACTCTATTCCATTCAAAGGATACTTTGGTAAGAACCATCGATTCTCAACATTAAAAAAACAACCTACCGCCGATTTATCAGGTAGGTGGGAAGTAAAATTTGATGTGGGAACAGAAGGTGAATATCCAGCTATTGGAGATTTTGTGCAGGATGGAAATCATATTACGGGCACATTCATGACCGAGACAGGAGATTATAGATATCTAGAAGGCACAGTACAAGCAAACAAGTTTTCACTATCTACATTTGATGCTGCACATGCCTTCCTATTTGATGGTAAGATCATAGACAATGACAAAGTGATCGGTTCTTTCAAGTCTGGAAAACACTACACTACTACTTGGGAAGGAAAAAGAAATCCTGATGCAAAAATTGGTGGTGCATTTGACCTTACAACCTCTCAGATCGGAGATGAGACATTCGACTTTACATTCAATAATCTAGAAGGAAACCCAACATCTCTCAGCGACGAAGCGTTTAAAGACAAAATCAAGCTGGTGAAAATCACTGGTACTTGGTGTCCTAACTGTAAAGACGAAAGCCAGTTCTTGAAAGACTATCTATCTAAAAATCCATCAGAGGATATCGAAGTAATTGAAGTAGCATTCGAGCGATATAAAGAAGAATCAAAAGCGGTAGAAGTACTCAAACGATATAAAAAGAAACTTGAACTGCCTTTCACCATCTTATATGGGGGATATGCAGATAAAACTGCGACATCAGAAAAATTTCCTCAAATAAGTAAAGTGCTTTCTTATCCTACACTTATTTTTGTGGATAAAAATAATAAGATTAAAAAAGTACATACTGGATTTGCAGGACCCGCTACGGCAAATTATCCTCAATTTAAGAGTGACTTTGATAGAATTATTAAGGAAATGAGAATCTAGATTAATGATTGAATGTAAGAATGACTTAATGATTGAATGATTTCATGCCGATTACTAAATAGAATCATTCACATATTGAAACATTGACTATTGGAATCAATCACACATTGAATCATTCTCTCATTGATAATCTAAATACTGATTAAAAAAACAAGAAACATATGAACAACCCATTATCGAAAACCGTGATGGTCACAGGTGCTACATCTGGCATAGGAAAGGCAACCGCTACCCTATTCGCAAAGCGAGGCTACAACATAATCATCACAGGAAGAAGAAAAGAAAAGTTAGAACTACTGAAACAAAGGTTCAAGAAGAAATATGCTGCAAAAGTAGTAGCCCTATGCTTCGACATCAGAAATATAAAAGAAACCAAAAGAGCATGGAGTAGCTTAGATGCAGAATGGCAACGGATCGACATATTAGTCAACAATGCTGGACTGGCCAAAGGTTTTGCACCGATACACAGAGGTAAAATTGAGGATTGGGAGCAAATGATAGATACCAACATCAAAGGACTGTTGTACATTACAAGATTGGTGAGTCCAGGTATGGTCAAGCTCAAAAAAGGACACATTCTAAATGTATGTTCTAGTGCTGGGCATGAAGTTTATCCAAATGGAAATGTGTACAGTTCTACTAAATATGCTGTAGATGCACTCACAAAATCGATCCGATTGGATCTATACAAACATGGTATCAGAGTGAGTCAAGTATCTCCCGGCATGGTTGAGGAAACAGAATTTGCAAAAGTGAGATTCGATGGTGACATTAAGAAAGCAAGCATCTATGAAGATTTCAATCCATTGACTTCAAAGGATGTAGCTGAAATCATTCTATTTATGGTGACCAGAAAGAAGCACGTCAATATACAAGATGTTCTAGTCATGGGCACACAGCAAGCAAATTCGAATGTGATAGACAGAAGCGGGCGTACGCATAAGTAAACGAATTTCGATTAGTGAATTTCAAATTATTATATGCGACTTAATTGAGATTATGAATTTTAAATTCTAACTCCTACCTTAATAATAATATAATGAACAATATATACCATCCTACTTCTGATGGATTCTATGGAGAGTTCGGAGGTGCATATGTGCCTGAGATGCTTCATGCTAATGTTGCAAAGCTTCAAGAAGTGTATCAGCAAATCATGGATGAGCCTGAATTCAAAGTAGAATTTGATCAGTTACTCAGGGACTATGTGGGTCGACCTTCACCTTTGTATTTGGCTAAGAAACTATCCGCTATTCATGGGTGTAATATATACCTCAAGCGTGAAGATCTTAATCATACTGGAGCTCACAAGATCAACAACACAATAGGCCAGATACTACTCGCCAAAAGGCTCAACAAACAAAGAATAATAGCTGAGACTGGAGCTGGACAACACGGAGTAGCTACTGCAACAGTATGCGCACTCATGGGTCTAGAATGTGTGGTATATATGGGCGCTGTAGACATCAAAAGGCAAGCACCAAACGTAGCTAGAATGCAAATGCTCGGTGCTAAAGTAGTTCCAGCTGAAAGTGGTAGTAAAACACTTAAAGATGCAACAAATGAAGCAATCAGAGATTGGATTAACAATGCGGAAGATACACACTACATCATAGGATCAGCTATAGGCCCTCATCCTTATCCTGATATGGTCACCAAGTTTCAAAGTGTAATCAGCGAAGAGGTCAAGCACCAACTCAAAGAAAAAACTGGAAATGATCATCCTGACTATGTAGTGGCCTGTGTCGGTGGAGGAAGTAACGCCGCTGGAGCTTTCTACCATTTTCTTCATGATCAAAGGGTAAAACTCATTCTTGCTGAAGCTGCAGGACTAGGTATTGATAGTGGAAAATCCGCTGCGACTAGTATCTTAGGCACAAAAGGGATCATACACGGATGTATGACACTCCTGATGCAAACAGATGACGGACAGATCGTAGAACCATATTCACTATCAGCTGGTCTTGACTACCCTGGAATCGGACCTATGCACGCTCACCTCATCAAAACGGGAAGAGCAGCAGTATATGCTGCTACCGATGATGAAGCCATGCAAGCAGTCATAGCCCTTTCCAGAGATGAAGGAATCATTCCCGCATTAGAAACAGCACACGCACTAGCTATACTTAAAAGAATCGATTTCAAAAAAGAAGACAATGTCGTTATCTGTTTATCCGGAAGAGGAGATAAAGATTTGAATACTTTTATTGATTATATAAGTAAGGATTAGTTTTTAATCAAATGTGGTAATTAGATGTTTCCTTTTGGCTTAGCCCAAAAGAAAGACAATGGAGTGACTAGATCAGTTCTATAAATATTAAGATGGTAGTTTTGGAATTAGGAGTTATTTTCTGAGAATTGCGTTTGCCTAGTCAAAGGTTTACGTAAATTCAACAAACTAATATTCTTCTTAAATAATTTTCTACAAGAGAATCATGAAGCCAAAATAAGCATGAAAGAAAATTACTCTGTTTTCTTGACCAAAGGGAAAGAAAAATTCATTAAACTGACTTGGGTTTTGTTTCTTTTTGCCAAGCAAAAGAAACGCGTCGGCAGATAACCCAGTGATTAAGAAACTAATTATTAGTTTTAAAAGAGATAAAAATAAAAAGATTAACTTGAACAGAATAAGACAAATCATAGAAACCAAAGGTAAAAACATACTAAACGTATACTTCACCGCTGGCTACCCTACTCTAGACAGCATAGTCCCTATAATAAAGAGCTTAGAAGATTCGGGTGCAGACATTATTGAATTAGGAATGCCCTATTCAGATCCTTTGGCAGACGGACTGACAATACAGCAAAGTAGCGAAAAAGCACTAGCAAATGGTCTGAACCTCAAGAATCTATTTGAGAGTATAGCCGAAGCAAGAAAGACCTGTTCTATTCCAATCATCATGATGGGATACTTCAATCAGTTGTTACAATATGGAGTAGAAGACTTCCTAGCGCTAGCACAAAAAAACGGTGTAGATGGAATGATTATCCCTGATCTGCCAATGGAAATATATAAAAGAGACTACCAAGCATTGTTTTCAACATATAGAATGGGCATGTCCTTTCTCATTACACCAATGACTTCTGATGTTAGAATCCAACTTGCTGATGAATTGAGTGATGCATTCATTTACATGGTCAGCCAATCAAGTATAACAGGCAAAAAGGGAGATATCTCAGCCCATCAAAAAGATTATTTCGAACGGATTAATAATATGAAGCTTCAATCTCCGAGGCTAATCGGCTTTGGCATTCATGATAATGAGACGTATCGTACCGCTTGTAATTACAGCCATGGAGCGATAATAGGAAGTGCATATATTCGTGCATTGAAAGACTGTAAAGATGTGTCTTCTGTTACGAAGGAATTCGTTTCATCAATTCGAGGCAATTGAGTTCTGATGTTTGGAAATGTTTATAAATCTGTTTATTAAAATTATTTAAAAGTTGAATATTCGAGTGTCAAAAAGTCTAAACATCAAAAAAGAATAAAGACATTACGAATTCTCTAAACCTTAAAGTCTAATTTAACATATGATAATTCAAATACAAAAAGGAGCCAAAGAATCAGAAGTACAAAAGATTTCAGAATCTGTGCAATCCATGGGCTATACATTCAATGATATCAAGACCCAGTTTGCTAGATACTTGATATGTATTGGTAATAAAGAGATTGATTTAAGGGAAATAGGTTTTTTAGCAGGAGTAGTGGATGTATTCAAAGTGAGTGATGCCTATAAATTGACCTCTACAAAGTGGAAAGTAGGCAAAACAGCCGTTGATATTGGTGATGGAATAAGAATAGGAAATGGTGAGTTCCAGATCATGGCAGGGCCATGTAGCATAGAATCTGAAGAACAGATCGTATCTACCATAGAACACCTAAAAGCCAATGGAATCAAAATCATGCGAGGTGGTGTCTACAAACCAAGATCGTCCCCATATAGCTTCAGAGGACTAGGTATGGATGGACTAAAACTCTGGTATAGTCTTGCCCGAGAAAACAATATAAAAATTATAACAGAAGTAATGCAAGTCTCTCAGATAGAAGAAATGCACGATTATGTGGATATATTTCAAGTAGGGGCTAGAAACAGTCAGAACTTCAACCTCCTAGATGAGTTGGGTAAGGTGGACAAACCGATCCTTCTCAAACGTGGAATGTCCGGCACCATTGAAGAACTACTTCAATCTGCTGAATATGTATTCTCAAATGGAAATGAAAAGATCATCCTATGTGAACGTGGAATCAGAACCTACGAAACCGCATATAGAAACACCATGGATATCAATGCTATTGCCATTCTAAAAGACAAATCACACCTTCCTGTAGTTGCTGATCCGTCGCATGGAATAGGCGTAAGAAAGTATGTAGACAAAATAGCCCTTGCATCTATAATGGCAGGAGCGGATGGAGTCATCATGGAAGTACACGAATGTCCTCAAAAAGCATTCTCTGATGGACAACAAACACTTGATTATTGTCAATCTAAGGACTTGATTAGGAAGATGAGTAAGGCTAGGGAATTAGCGAACTAAGATGAGAGGTTGAATACCTTCATTTCAAGTCTACTTGAATCTGGCATAACTTACTATAACAGTCCAGCCCGATACTTGTCCAAAGTTCTCCTACGGAGGAAAATTAAAGAGGATGAAGTTGTCGTGCGATTTGGTTTTACGCATAGCAAAATCAGAAGCAATTATCAAGAAACCATACAATGCTAAGCTAGATGTTAACTTCCTCTTCCTTAATCCCTCTCCAAAGAGGGCCGAACATACTATGGCTATGGCAGAGCCTTTAATTATCAGAGTTAATTTAAATAAATTTGTGCCCGAGCATTGACCAATGTTCTCCTACGGAGGAGAATTAAAGAGGAGGAAGTTGTCGTGCGATTTGGTATTGCACATCACTAAGATGCAGAAGCAGTTACAACTCTGACCTGAGATTCCTAATACTTCTGGTAGTTTTTGGGAAGAATTGGCAAGCTCAATTATAGCGAAAAACAAATTTCCTGTTACATAATATCTACTAAAAATAGGCTTACCTGTCTTTTCAAATAGCTATCGAAAAGCTTGAAAATTAGAGGATCTACTAATTACTGTTACTGCTCATACCACAAACCTCCATTCTATAAAAACTCCCTGGCATAGGATCTGGCAATATAAGCGGTAAATCATTTTCATAAAAAGTAGCGCTGAATGTAATTTCCGTATCTTTTATTTGATATTCAGCATTCATATCTGAAGCAAGTCCAATAATCTGTTCGCCTTCATCATTCGTGAATATAACTCCCCAGACATCATAACATCCATAGAAATGAACAGTAGCTAATCTATCTATTTCCACAAAAACACAATCATCAATACAAGCTAGCTCACTGCATCTATCTGCCTTAGAGCATGATGCGAATGTAAACAAACAAATTGCTGATATAGTAATCATTAGATTCTTCATTGGTATTTTCTTTTCTAGACGGACTTAATAAACGCTTTGGTTGGGTTATATATACAATAAATATTAAAAACAGATATAAAGTCTTTTCTCATTCAGAAAAAAACCTTTACTTCGTGTTATTAAAGCAAAGCATGAAAAAGCAAAACACAACTTGGTGGCATAACTCTCAACTCTCGACAGGGAATTGATCTAGCCTACATTTTGTTTTGTAGAACGGCTTGTCGATTAATCCCGACAAGCCGTTTTTTTATTGTCCATAATCTAGCTAACTACATGAAAATAACCACGAAATATAAAAAAATACTGTCCGACCTTACGACACCTGTTAGTACATTCTTGAAGCTGAGAGAAGCTTATGCAGAAGTGCTTTTACTAGAGAGTTCGGATTATAGTAGCAAAGAAAATAGTCTTTCATTCATCTGTGTAGATTCTTTGGCTACTTTGGAAATACAGGATGGACAAGTAATGCGAAACGAGTTTAGTTCTAAGGGACCTAGACAATACGACATAAGGGATGCTGTAGTTGAGGTAACATCATTTTTGGATTCATTTCAGGTCAATACTCCTGAAGAAGTAAGAGCTTTCTCTGGTATATTTGGATATACGGGTTTTGATGCAGTTCAATATTTTGATTCATTGGTCTTTGATGATCAAAAAGAAGGCTATAATATACCTGACATAAGATATGACATGTTTCGATGTATAATCGTTTTCGATCATTTCTATGGTGAGATGTATGTAATAGAAAATGTACCTGAAGGGGAACATTCTCAGATAGATCGATTCTTGACAATCATAAGAAAACAAGATCATCAAGCATTTTCATTTAGAACAAAAGGAGGTGAAGAAGCGAATATGACAGATCAAGCATTCACGGATAATGTGACGAGATGTAAGGGTTTTGCTCAGCGAGGCGATATTTTTCAAATTGTACCATCAAGGAGATACGCTCAAGGCTTTTCTGGTGATGAGTTCAATGTATATCGTGCGTTAAGATCTATCAACCCTAGTCCCTATTTGTTCTATTTTGATTATGGATCATATAAAATATTTGGTTCTAGTCCTGAAGCACAGCTGGTTATAAAAGGCAGAGAAGCGGAAATACATCCTATCGCGGGGACATTCAAACGGACAGGAGATGCAGAAACCGATGCCGCAGCTGCAGAAGCATTATCAGCTGATCCAAAAGAAAATGCTGAACATACAATGTTAGTAGATTTAGCTAGAAACGACTTAAGTAAAAACACAAACGGAGTGCATGTAGAGAAGTATAAAGAAGTACAATACTTTAGTCATGTGATCCACCTTACGTCAGTTGTAAAAGGTACATTAAATGAAGATGTACATCCATATCAAATATTTGCAGATACGTTCCCTGCAGGCACGCTTTCTGGAGCCCCAAAATATCGAGCATTAGAACTGATAGATGATCTAGAACCTACCAAGCGAGGATTCTATGGTGGTGGTATCGGTATGCTTGGCTTTGGTGGCGAGATTAACCATGCAATAATGATTCGATCATTCCTCAGTTATGAAGGCAAACTTCATTATCAAGCTGGTGCCGGAATCGTAATCGACTCACAAGAAGAAAGTGAATTACAAGAAGTGAATAATAAATTGGCCGCATTGAAAAAAGCACTCACTTTAGCAGAGTCAATTTCACAATAAACGATATGAATATGAAAGTAATAATAATAGACAACTACGACTCATTCACATATAATCTCGTGCATATCGTCGAGGAGATCATCGATGGAAAAGTACGAGTCGTTCGCAATGATGAATTTGATCTTAAAGAATTGGAGGAATATGACTATATCATACTTTCTCCTGGGCCAGGTGTCCCCGACGAAGCCGGGTTACTCAAAGATGTGATCAAAACGTATGGTAGCACGAAAAAAATATTTGGTGTCTGTCTAGGCTTTCAGGCGATAGGAGAAGTCTATGGCGCTAAGCTGAGAAATCTGGACAAGGTGCAACATGGGCAACGAACAATCATGTACCAGACGGGTATCAAAAGTCCAATTTTTGAGGATGTTCCAGAAGACTTTTTTGCGGGTAGGTATCACAGTTGGGTAATAGATAAATCAAGTGACACATCAGCACTCGAAGTAACTTCTATAGGAGAATATGGTGAAATCATGGCAGCTCAACACAAAGAATATCAAGTGCATGGTGTCCAATTTCACCCAGAATCAATCATGACAGATGAAGGTAAATTGATGATCACAAACTTCTTAAACATATAATACCATTCCGATGAAAAAAATACTCAACCAGCTGTTCGAGCATGAGAAATTGACCAAAGATCAAGCAAAAGAAGTATTGATCAATATCTCCAAAAGTGCTTATAATGATTCCCAAGTAGCAGCTTTTATATCGGTGTATCTAATGAGAGGTATTTCTGTGGAGGAATTACAAGGATTTAGAGAAGCACTATTAGACTTATGCATTCCTATCGATATCGAAGGTCAGGATGCGATTGACCTTTGTGGAACAGGAGGAGATGGAAAAAATACGTTTAATATATCTACTCTCTCTTCGTTTGTTGTTGCTGGCGCAGGATATAAAGTAACCAAACATGGTAACTATGGTGTGTCTTCTGTCTGCGGCAGTTCTAATGTTTTGGAACATCTAGGTTACAAATTTACCAAAGAAGCGGATATCCTTAAGAAGCAATTAGACGAATCGAATATATGTTTTCTTCATGCACCTTTATTTCATCCAGCACTAGCATCAGTAGGTCCGATACGAAGACAATTGGGTGTAAAAACCTTTTTCAATATGTTGGGACCGTTGGTAAATCCAGCACAGCCTAATCATCAAAGTGTAGGTGTATTCAATCTAAAAATAGCAAGGCTTTATCAATATCTGCATGAAGATCTAGATAAGAAATATTCGATCATTCATGCTTTGGATGGTTATGATGAGATCTCACTTACTGGAAAGACTAAGATCATAAATAAGAACGAAGAGTTCTTAGCTAGCCCATCTTATTTTGGACTACCTACATATACCGCCGAAGATATATTTGGTGGAGACACTATAGAATCGGCAGCGAAGATATTTGTCAATCTTTTGGATGGAAATGGAACACAAGCGCAAGAAGATGTTGTAGTTGCTAATTCAGCTAGTGCCATTCAGTGCTTTGATGAAAACAAACCGATTACCGATTGTGTAGCTGAAGCAAGAGCATCACTAAATAGTGGAAAAGCAAAAGAAGCACTAACAGGAATTTTGAGCTGATTACATTTATTGACACAACATAGAATTATGTCATTAAAGCATTAAAGCCATTAAAGCATTAAAGCCATTTACCCATTTAAGCATTAAAATAAAAAACATGCATATATTAGATAAAATAGTAAATCACAAAAAAAAAGAAGTTGCCTCACGAAAAGAGTTGTACCCTATTCCATTATTAGAGAAAAGCACTTTTTTCGAAAGTCCTACAGTATCGATGAGTAGATATATCAAGAGAGAGGACAAAAGTGGAATCATTGCAGAATTCAAAAGAAAATCACCTTCAAAACCGTCTATAAATCTCTATGCAGATGTAGAAGAAGTTAGTGTTTCATATATGCAAGCAGGAGCATCCGCTCTTTCAATACTGACTGATAATCAGTTTTTTGGTGGTAAACCTGAAGACCTGACCATAGCAAGACGATATAACTTCTGCCCGATCTTAAGGAAGGACTTTATCATAGATGAATATCAAATCATAGAAGCTCGAAGCATGGGAGCCGATGCTATTCTGCTAATCAGTGAGATCTTGACTAAAGAAGAGGTAAAATCACTTACTTCACTAGCTCATAGTCTTAATCTAGAAGTACTCATGGAAGTTCATAGTGAAGTACAATTGGAGAAGTATGATGGAAAAATAAATCTTATAGGTGTAAATAATCGAAACCTAGATACGTTTGCTACGGATATACAATCATCAAAAGACCTATTTGATAAACTACCAAATGAAGTGACTAAAATATCAGAAAGTGGAATCCATAGTCTAGAAGCAATCCATGAATTAAAATCTATAGGTTACGAAGGTTTTTTGATTGGAGAGCGATTTATGGCTACAGCAAATCCTGGGGAAGCATGTCAATCATTTATCCAGCAGATTGAAGCCGCTCAATTATGGTAGTTAAGGTCTGTGGAATTAAAACTAAGGAGAATATTGAGTTCATATCTAAATTAAAGATAGATATGATTGGACTCAATTTCTATCCTTCAAGTATTAGATATATCGATTCTAGTATCCCTGCAGAATACTTTGACATAATACCCAAAGAAATGAAGAGAGTTGGAGTTTTTGTGAATGAATCATTGGAAAATATAGAAAATCTAGCATCTAAATTCCATCTTGATTATATCCAATTACATGGTGATGAAGACATAGCATTTTGTAAATCAGTTGCTGCAAAATATAAGATCATCAAAGTATTCAGAGTGGATAAACAAACTGACTTTACAAAGATATCAGCGTATTCATTTGCTAACTATTATCTATTTGACACAGCTACCAAACACTTTGGAGGCAGTGGAAAAAAGTTTGATTGGTCTAAACTGGATGAATATAAAGATAGCGTCCCATTCTTATTAAGTGGTGGAATCGGACCTAAAGATATAGACGCTTTATCAACATATATACATCCACAATATCAAGGAATCGATATCAATAGTAAATTTGAGTCTAGTCCAGGTATAAAGGATTCGGACCTATTAATTTCATTTACTGAACAATTACTCCAGAAAAAATAAAAAAAACACAGCATAAATTTCACGTTATTTTATATCAGTATTTTTCGTATTTGAATTATTTATTTACGTATATTGCAATTATATTACAACATTAATTTGCTATTATATTACTCATCAAAACTTTCTAATATGAATATAACCTTTTCAGAACTAAGAAGAATTAAGCACGAATTACCAACAGGTAGTATCAGTAAAATAGCTAAAGACCTGAATATGGATGAGCAAACTGTTCGAAATTATTTCGGAGCCAATAAATTTAATCATGGTGATTATGTTGGCAAGCATATCCAGCCTGGCCCAGATGGAGGAATAGTAAATCTTGAAGATGACACTATACTTACTGCAGCTAAAAAAATATTACATCAAGCTCAATTTGCTAACTCATAGTTGAGTTTTTTATTTTAATTTTAATTGTACGTGAGAAAAATTGTTCCTAACAATTAAAATAGAAGATATTTTATTTAACATCTTCTTTCCAGAAAATCACTTGCCACCAACTTTTTTTTAAAAATTTTGGATAATGGCATAACCTTATAAAATAAAAGGCTTCCGAAGGGGAGCCTTTTTAGTTTTTATCAGGTTGCCACTTTTATATAATCCTAAGTTTAACCCTTTCTCACTCCCGCCTTTTGGGTAGTATCCTCAGCATAATTGCATTGTGCTGAGCGGATTATTAAACCCTTTCTCCTGTCTTTCCCTTTCAAAGGGCAGGATGTTTCGATTATGGTTTACTGATTTAATATAGTGATAAGTGATAAGGTCCATATTCGCAACCGAAGCAATGATCTATAGTCGATGCTATCAACTTCGATTTGCTTTGAGTACATCAAAAAGACATTCATACTCTTCATCTTAAAAATTAAAATTACATTTGACCTCCCATTTTCTATAACAAAAACGAAGGCTTATCCTTCAACCTGTTCGATATGCATTCAGAAACTAAATCATACGCCATCATTGTAAACTTAGAGTATAATACGCTTTTGACAAGGTATATTCCTGAACCATATATAGTAAAAGTAGATTATGGTCACACATTAGGAAGTTTAAGGGCGAAGGCTACATGTATTACAATTCCCACTTATAATATAACCATAGATCAAGCCATTTCAGAGAAGATCGTAAAGCTTACAGATCAACTAGGCCTAGGAGTAATTGAAGAAAAATTCACCACTAAGAAGAGAAATCTAAATACGCTAGCAAAAGCTATATTAGTGCCAGAGGTCAAAGATTTACTTTTGAAGTATTATGATCGCATGTCTGGTGATCTATTTGTCTATTTAAGGGAACATAGCATCCCTCTTGTAATCGATATTGTAAGGGAGAAAAGACTTGAAGGCCTTAAGATAGTTGCTGCGCAAAAAACTATTATTCCGATATTAAGATTCGAGAAGACTCAGACAGGAATAAAGTACGCACTCAAACTAAATAATCAACATAGTGACCCATGGTTTCCGAACACTAGAGATGTTCATATATTAACAAATTACAACTGCTGGATCATAGCAGATTATGTTATATATCAACTGAAGCAGATCAATGGAAATAAACTAAAGCCATTTCTTAAAAATGACCACATCTTCATCAAGAATGATATGGTGATTACATACTTCGAAAAATTTATAATTGAAGTAGCAAAAAGGTCTGAGATTGAAGCTGTTGGATTCGAAGTGAATCAGACGGATGAGATCAAAGATTGCACCATTTCAACTAGCTATGATTTTATTTCTGATGAAATGGTTTTGGATTTGATTTATAAATATGAAGGTGCCGAATTTAGTCTTGGAAGTCCCGCTAAGAATAAAACAAAACTCAATATATCTAACGACAAACAAGTCACCATATCTCAAGTAAAAAGAAATGACATCCAAGAAGATAGATGGCTAAAAAAGCTACTAAAAAAAGGACTATCTTTAAATAATTCTAAGAAAATAAAAATTGAAGATGAAGACAATCTTGGCTTGATTCAGTTTTTGGTGAAAAATAAAGACTCAATAACTCAGAGCGGATTTAAAATTGATGTCCCAATCTTGAATGGCAAAGAAGTTTCCTTAGAAAAACAAACAATTCAACTAAGTTCTAGTCCTAGTGCGGATTGGTTTGATATCCATGGAGTAGTTACGGTTGGGGACGACAGAGTTCCATTTGCACAACTTTTACAATATATAAAAGACGGGGATAGATATTATCCATTAGAAAATGGCACCTTTTTCTTAATACCAAAGTCTTGGATGGCCAAGTATGAAGAGTTAGCAAAATTCGGAATCAAGGATGGAAATCGTTTTAAAATTCGGAAGTCTCAATACAGTTTCTTAGAAGAAATAGAAGAATTGTCACCTACAATAAAGCAGACCATTTCTGAAGATCTAGAAATAGAATATGTCCCATCTCCAAATCTAAATGCTACTTTGAGACCTTATCAAGAAGCTGGTGTTAAATGGCTTATCAATCATCAAGAAAATGGATTAGGAGCATGCCTTGCAGATGATATGGGACTAGGAAAAACACTCCAAACTATAGCGCTACTTTCCTATACAAAAGATAAAAACGGAGATAACGAACCAAAAACTAAAAAGAATAATGATGGTCAAATAACAATGTTTGCCGCTGAAATGAAGGATGAAGTAAATCCCCTTCAAGCGTTGATAATTATGCCCTCATCTCTTGTATTCAACTGGAAAGAAGAAATCAAGAAGTTTAATAATACGCTACATGTCCTAGAATTTATAGGTACAAAGCGAAGAAAATCTCTGGACAGCTTGGATAAATTTGATATCATCCTTACCACATACCATACGGTTATTAGAGATATAGAAAAACTAAAAACTATCAATTGGGAATATGTGATCTTGGATGAAAGTCAGATGATCAAAAATAAGGAATCGAAGATGTTTAAGGCTATTAATGAGATTCCCGCTGAGAATAGACTTTCACTTTCGGGTACTCCTATTGAAAATTCACTATCGGACCTATGGTCACAGATGCAGTTTATTAATCCTGAGATGTTGGGTTCATTTTCATTTTTTAAAACACATTATCTAAGTCCAATAGAAAACCATCAAGATACAGATGCTTTGGCTCAGCTGGCTAATCTGATTAAACCATTTATTCTTCGTAGAACCAAGGAAGAAGTAGCACCTGATCTACCTCCGCTGACCGAACAAATAGAATATATAAGTCTGGACAAAGCACAAATGGATATATATGACAAAATAAAAAGTGCTACAAGAAATTACCTTTTAGGACTTGATGATTCTGACAAATCATATAAATTTCACATATTTGCAGCAATGACAAAACTGAGGCAGATTGCCAATGATCCAGTCATGGTAGACACCGAATATGAAGGCGGCTCTGAGAAAAAAAAGCATATCCTCTCAAAGATGGAGGAAGTCAGAAAATCGGGACATAAAGTTTTGATATTTAGTGCGTTCACAAAGTTGATTACTATTTTCCAAAATGAATGTGTAACTAATGAATGGGAGTTTGTCAGCCTCACGGGGAAAGACAATCAAAAGCAAAGAAAAGCTTCTGTCGATGCTTTCCAATCAGATAAAGATGTCTCTTTCTTCTTTATATCACTAAAAGCAGGTGGTACAGGACTAAATCTAACAGCCGCTGATTATGTCTTTATTCTTGATCCATGGTGGAATCCGTTTGCAGAAAAACAAGCCATTGCCAGAGCTCATAGAATCGGCCAAGAAAAGCCTGTAACCGTAATCCGATATATTGCTCGCGAAACCATCGAAGAAAAGATCCTCAAACTGCAAGAAAGGAAAACAAATCTATCAAACGATATCATTCATTTTGATGAAGAAAAGTTGAGCCTAGAAAAGACGGATTTTCAATACCTATTGGATTGATTGAAGTATCGCAAAATTACAGAATCTCGGAATTGCTTTATAATGCTGACTAACTAAGAAAATGAACAAGTAAAAATACTATTAATACCTAAATAAAATTATGTATTTTCGTCTTGATTAATAAATTTTGAGAAGGCACATATGGAATAGTTCAATGATAAATTAATATTCCTAAACCTTAATTTTAATACTAAATACCTATCTAAATGAAAAATCTATTATTGGTTTGGCTACTAGCCTTTGTATGTACCATATCATTTGGTCAGCAACAAAATGAAACGCCTGATCCATTTGACTACGGAAAAATGTGGACATTCGAAGATCCTCCTAAAGAGTGGTTTAAAGAAGCATATAATTTCGAACCAGATGACGAATGGTTCGATGATGTAAGAAAATCATCATTGAAATTTGCTACATGGTGTAGTGCATCATTTGTATCTCCTGATGGATTAATCATGACAAATCATCACTGTTCAAGGGATGTAGTTGGAGCACTACGAAAAGAAGGAGAGAACTTTGACAAACAAGGGTTTTATGCAAATACTTTGGCTGATGAAAGAAGAGCAGAAGGCCTATTCGTAGAGCAACTGTACCAAGTTGTGGATATCACCGACATGGTAAAAGATAAAACATCAAGTGCAGAAAACGAAGGCCAAGCTATGGCTATGGTGCAAGGGGCACTAAAGGCAATCGAAGAGGAATATGCATCAAAAGAAGGATGGGAAGGTTTGAGATTACAAACAGTAACATACTATAGTGGTGGTAAATATTCTCTTTATGGACACAAAAAATTTGATGATATTAGACTCGTACTGCTTCCAGAATTGGACCTTGGCGCTTACGGTGGTGACCCAGATAATTTCACATATCCTAGATACAATCTTGATTGTACTTTCTGGAGAGCATACGATGAAAATGGAAAGCCTCTTAACACGTCTGAGCATTACTTCAAATTCAAAGCGGAAGGTGCAGAAGAAGGAGAACCAGTATTCGTAGTGGGTAATCCGGGATCAACAGAAAGGTATAGGACCGTAGCGCAACTAGAATATGATAGAGACTATAGATATCCGATGACACACAGATTTCTTAAGAATAGAAATGAGATGATGATGGCTGAATACAATGCCATGAAAGATGATCCAGCTAAAGAGTTCGAAGCACAGTCATTGTTAAATACGATAGCTAGCGTAGCAAATGGAATGAAAGCCTATAGTGGAATCGTAAGTGGTCTAAATGATCCAAAACTATTCGGCAGAAAAATAGCGATGGAAAACTATGTAAAATCAAAATCACCAGGCATCACTTACTGGGATGATTTGAAGAAAGAATATCAATTACTAAATCCTCATGGATGGGCGATAACTCACTTAAGTCCAAGTGGCTTGAGAGGAAATATCTTCTTATTGATGCACCAATTATTCCAATATGATCAACTGATAAAAACAGGTGGAGAATCAGAAGAAGTGGAATCTCAAAAAACAAAATTAAGAGAGGCAATCTTGCAAATGGTTCCTAGTGTAGAAGATCCTGCTGAGATATCTAAATTCAAATTATTATTGTCTGAAATCCAAGCTGATATCTACCCTGGCGATGAATCTTTGATTAAAGTATTGGATGGAAAGAATATCGATACATATGTAGCTAGGTTAATTGACAAAACAAGATTTAAAAACCTTAAAAAAGCTGAGAAATGCCTTGAAGGGGATAAAATCAAGAAAGACAAAGATATTATGCTAAAGGCAGCAAGAATACTTGTTCCAAGGTACTTCGAAGCGGCTACAACTTTCCAAGGATCAACTCCCGCTAGAAAAGCATTAGAAACTAAAATAGCGAATCAAGTATTCAACGTATTCGGCGACAACTTACCACCTGATGCTACATTCACCTTAAGAATATCTGACGGTGTAATCAAAGCATATGACTATAATGGTACAACAGCACCAGCAATCACTACATACTTCGGATTGTACGACAGACACTACTCTCACAAGCAAGAATTCCCATGGTCTCTTCCAGAAAGATGGACTGATAATCCTCCATATGAGCTTATGAAATCGCCAATGAACACAGTATCTACAAACGATATTATCGGTGGCAACTCTGGTAGCCCATTGATCAATAAAAACAAAGAAGCTGTCGGGTTGATCTTTGATGGAAACATCGAATCATTGCCTGGAAACTTCATCTTTGATTCAGCTAAAAATAGAACGATAAGTGTGCATGCAGGTGGTATTATCGCTGCCATGAAGTATATTTATAAAGCAGATAGAATTGTAAAAGAGTTGAGTGGGGAGTAATTTTCATTTCCTCATTTGAAAAACAAAGGATGTTCTATTGATTTAGGGCATCCTTTTTTTATGAAGTTATTGAATAGAATATTATGTAGATAGTAATTCCCGCCACTATAATATGCTCACCGATCTTTGCTTACGCATCAGCTCAATGATCATGGAATCGAGCACAGAAAAAAGATCATTGAGCGCTTGCGATCGGTGAACAGATAATTTTGATTGAATATTTCATCTGTTTTTATAATAAAATAAAAAAATAATTCACACAAATAAATAAACATACTTCTCTAAAGATCAATTATATACAAGACTAATAAACACAAAAACATTCCCAAAAACCTCTTAACAAATCATAAATTCCAATTGTCCATTTGGTAATGTCACTTTTAATACCATACATTTACAGCGTCGAAAGATTACGACTCAATACTCGAATATAGTTTTCGAATATCGTAATACTTTATACAGATGAAGCGAGAGAATAGGCTCTATGACCTTCAGGCAACCTACTAAAAGCAAGGTGCCAATTCCTACCCAATTTTGGGGAATATAGATTATTAATGAAAAAGAAAATGATTTACTTATCAACATTCGAAACACAATCAACAAGATTAAGGACTATTAACTCTAAGGCGATTCTTATGCCTAAGATGTTGTGTTGCTGTTGCTGCTGTTGTAGCTAAACAACGCATATCCCTATTTATTCTACCTCTAAGTTTGGTTTTACTAATAGATGATTGCCATTGAGCACACGCTCATATCTAGCTTTTCCTTACTTCATATTACAATTAATTTTCATATATAAATTACAATACAATGTCAGATCAGATTAGAAATTACAAGTACGAAACATTACAACTTCATGCAGGACAAGAACCAGATCCGGTGACAGGCTCAAGAGCAGTGCCTATACATCAGACAACTTCGTTTGTTTTCAAAAATGCAGAACACGGAGCTAACTTATTCGCGCTCAAGGAGTTTGGAAACATCTACACAAGGATTATGAATCCTACTACTGATGTGTTCGAGAAAAGAATAGCAGCGCTCGAAGGAGGCGTAGCAGCTGTAGCAACAGCATCAGGACTTTCAGCACAATTCCTAGCGTTGAACAACTTACTGAGATCGGGAGACAATTTTGTGAGTACATCTTACCTCTATGGAGGATCACATAATCAATTCAAAGTTGCGTTCAAGAGATTAGGGATAGAGGCAAGATTTGCAGACGGAGATAACCCAGCTAGTTTCAGGTCATTGATAGATGAGAATACTAAAGCACTCTATCTTGAGACTATTGGAAATCCAAAATTCAACGTTCCTGATTTCAAAGCAATAGCTTCACTTGCAAATGAATTTGATATTCCATTAGTTGTAGATAATACATTTGGAGCGGCAGGTTTTCTTTTTAAGCCACTAGAGCATGGAGCACACATAGTTACCGCCTCAGCTACTAAATGGATCGGAGGACATGGAACAAGTATCGGCGGTGTTGTGGTCGATGGTGGAAAATATGATTTCGGAAATGGAAAATTCCCTGATTTCTCTGAACCATCAGAAGGATATCATGGTCTGGTATTTTCAGATGTATTCGGTGTAGATAATCCATTGGGATTACCAAACATTGCATTCGCCATAAGAGCTCGAGTAGAAGGATTGAGAGATTTTGGTGCGGCATTGAGTCCATTTAATTCTTTCCAATTACTACAAGGATTAGAAACACTTTCCTTAAGAGTACAGCGAACAGTCGATAATGCATTTGAGATTGCCCATTGGTTATCTATCCATCCACAAGTTGAAAGCGTAAATTATCCCGGTCTTGCATCTAGCCCGTATCACAGATTAGCCAAGAAATATCTTAAGAATGGATACGGAGGAGTTCTTTCTTTCACATTAAAAGGAGAAAAAGAAGATGCTCAAGAGTTTATCAACAATCTAGAATTGATAAGCCACCTAGCTAATGTTGGTGACGCTAAAACGCTGATTATACAACCATCAGCCACAACCCATCAGCAACTAACAGATGATGAACAGTTGAAGGCTGGTGTATTACCTAGCCAACTCAGATTATCTGTAGGTATAGAACATATAGATGATATTAAAACGGACTTGCAATATGCGTTCGATTCATTATTAGCTACATCAGAAAATGAAGAAGTACAGCCAGCCACTCAATCTGCATAATCCTATTGAAAAAACCTACGCAAAGAAAGCATGGAAATATTATCTGAAATAAAATACTGTAAATTTGATAAGCCATTGAAATTAGAGTCTGGAGAAATACTCTCCAGATTCCGATTGGCCTACCAAACATTTGGCACATTAAATCATGACAAATCAAATGTGATATGGGTTGTTCATGCTTTGACAGCGAATTCAGACCCGTTTGATTGGTGGCCTGGAGTTGTTGGTAATGACCAAGTGATTAATCCAAATGAATATTTCATTATTTGTGCCAACGCACTAGGATCACACTATGGAAGTACCAACGCCCTAGACATAAATCCTGAAACAGGAGAGAAGTATTATCATGACTTTCCATTATTGACAAATCGAGACATAGTGGATGGTTTTATTCATCTTCAAAAAGAGTTGAAGTTACCCAAGATTAAGCTATTGATTGGTGCAAGCCTTGGTGGACAACAAGCTATGGAATGGGCGATAAAAGCATCAGGATCGATAGAGAATTTAATATTGATAGCTACAAATGCCAAGCATTCACCGTACGGAATTGCTTTCAATGAAAGTCAACGATTAGCGATACAGGCAGATCGAACATGGAAAGATAGAAAAGACGATGCTGGAGAACTTGGACTCATAGCTGCCCGATCAATAGCCCTTCTCAGTTATAGAACTGCTACTGGTTATGATCTCACTCAACAAGATACTAGCGAAGATTTAGAGAATTTCCGAGCCACTAGTTACCAAAGATATCAAGGTGAGAAATTAATCAAGCGATTCGATGCTTTTTCCTATTGGACATTATCCAAAGCAATGGATAGTCACAATGTGGGAAGAGGCAGAGGAGGGCTAGATCAGGCATTATCATTAATCCAATCAAATACAATTGTGATTGGGATTAACTCAGATGTTTTGTTTCCCACTAAAGAGCAAAAACTGCTAGCTCAAAATATATCTAATGCTAGGTATGAAGAATTGACTTCTAAGCTTGGGCATGATGGCTTTTTGACAGAGAGTGTAAAAGTTAGTGGCATTATAGCAAAAACATTGGTCAATAATCCAATACTCAGAACCATTGAAAAAGCTTCATTATGAATGTAGAATGTAGAATGTAGAATGTAGAATAATAGTAAACCTCTGTTTTGGGCAATTGCAGGCCTTATTATAGGCCTCGTTGTACTCGCCTTACTTCTTGTTCAGAATAAAAAATTTGGCGTATCATCAATATTAAGGCATATGTGCGTTATTGCTATTCCTTCTGATAAAAAAGGATTTATCAATTATGATCATAAACCTCATTATTGAAGTTTAATTTTCATAACTGGTAATACATTAGGTGGACTTATCGCTTACTTTTATAATCCTGTTTCGACCTTGATTGTAGCCCATAAAACGACTACATTTTAGTTAGACAACAACTTCGAAAACATAGAAGGCTTCTACCCTATTGATTTATTTAAACTACAAAACATTAAGGGTGTCATACTCTTGATTATTGGTGGTTTCTTAGCTGGCTTTGGCACTCGATACGCAAACGGCTCTACATCTGGACATTCTATATTTGGGATTAAAAATTTCCAATTATCATCAATCCTTGCGACCAATGCAGTCTTTATAGTTGGTTTTGCGATGACTTATTTCATTTTACTAATAACACTGTATACCAATGAAAAATCTATTTTATATAATTACGGGATCTGTTTTTGGTTATACTTTGGTAAACAGTCAGGTTGTAAGATGGTCTAGAATCCAAGAAAAGTTTCTATTCGACAACTTTCATATGTAAGGAGTTATTGGCACTACGATAGTTTCCGCAGCTATATTTCTATTTACCCTAAAGAGATTGCATTCATATACATTTGAAAAGAGGTGTTTATATTTAAGAAAAAGTATCTAAATAAAGGTACTCTAATAGGTGGTGTTTTGTTTGGATTAGGTTGGTCAATTACTGGAGTATGTCCAGGTCCATTTTTCAGTAATTGGAGATACTGCATTTGTTTATCAGAATGTGTTGGCCTTTTCATTTTTTGGCATATTTGTTTTTAGAAAATCCATAGCTAAGTAAAATAACGATTTAACTTAATTTTCGGTTAAATGTGTGCTTTACGTATTACGTAAATGAATTATTTGTATATCTTAGTGAAATAAAGCAACTTCTATATATATCAGTTGCAAGTTGATTAATCATTAAAATATCAAAATCATGTCTAAATTTTTAGAAAAAGTAGATGCGTACTACGAAAACCTAACAGAAAAATTGGAAGTTAAAGGAGTTGATAAAGAACTTCTAACAAAAGTAACTAAAGGAGTAGGACCAAATATTTACAAAGCTGATGCTAGTAAAGTATCTAGCACAGACCCAGATGAAATGGGTAGAGTAAAGAACAACTTCTTGATCAAAAAACTAGGCCTCTCGGATGGTAAAAAACTTGATGATGCAATGGATAAAGTTGTAGGAATCATGGGCGCATCTAATAAGTCAAAATACAGAGCTGTATTTTACTATCTTTTGGTAAAGGAATTAGGGCAAGAGAAAGCGTATAAGTAAGATTATAGATCTTATTTGAAGAATAAAAAGGCACGTCGTGAGACGTGCCCTTTTTATTTAGTGATTTAGTTTTTTTTTAAATATGTTTCTATGAAACAATCACACACCCCGCCTCAGCCTTTTGGCTGATCTTGGTTATCCGCATTAACTACTCTAGCCACTCTTACCTAGATGAGCTTAATGTTGACAATACGCAACATATGCATACATCATTGAATACGAGTTGCTTATTACTTTTGTATAATAAACTTTTGCGCAATATTAGTCTCATCATTTGATGCATTAATTATATATATACCCGATAATAGCTCAGTTAATTGAAATACATTATTAAAAAATTCATCGATTGAATAAGTAATCACTCTATTTCCATTAAAGTCAAACACTTCAATCTTATCAAAACCATCTAAATTCTTTAGTTTGATATAATCGGACGCAGGATTAGGTCCTACAATAATATTTCCTTTATCATCATTCAGATTTGTGGTTAAATAACAAGCATCTAGGCATTCTGAATCAAATTCAACAGAATGTGAAAATCCGAAATTAAGGTATAGGAGATTATTTATATCATTAAAATAAATAGAGTCCACACAAATATGAATAAGCGTTTTGTAATTACCAGAAATTTGTGGATTTGACGAAAAATAAGACCCCGATCTAATATCAAGGTCTGTATTTATGATAATTAATTCTTCAAGCAAATTATTTGAAACATCAATATATCCCATATTAGGACAAGTAGAAAAGTCAACTCTTTTTAATAAATTATCGTTACCATCAAAAGATGTCAATTCAATAATATTACACAAATTCAGTTCTGATATTTGATTATTAAAACAACTTAATTCTTGTAACTTGATATTGTTCCCTACGTATAATTCGGTAAGATTATTCCCTCCGCATCCAACCCTAAATAACGATTCATTACTACTAATGTCCAATTCTAATAGACAATTGTATCGACAATCAATATCAACAAGATCAAGATTATTTGATAAATCAATACTCTCCAAACAACATGCATAAGTCCATAAAACTCTTAGAGATTTATTCTTTGAAAGATCAATTTCAGTTATATCTGTAAAATTTAAAACCAAGGTGTCAAGATTTGGTTGTTCTGAAAGGTCAATGGTTTCAATTGGACTACCATTTAAACTAATGAAATTTAAATCCTTGTTATTTGAAACATCAATAACTTTCACCTCCGATGCAGCTATTGATAAATGAGTTAATATGACATTATTTGAAACATCCAAAGTTTCTATAGGATTAGAATAGCTTCTCATTTTAATAAGATTCAGATTTTCCCGGATATCAATCTCAGCTAAATTATTTGAACTTAAAACAAGAAACTCTAAATCCTTAAATATCCCAAAATTAGAGAACTCTAGTTGATGTCCTCTAATATTCAAGGATTTCAAATTTATGAAAAATTCCAGTCCCTTGAAATTCTCAATCAATGGCGACCAAGCATTTAATGTTTTTATACTAAGTATTTCAGATGCCTCTGCTTCTTCAACGGAAATTTCATTATCTTGATTTGTATCTATTATTGGGCTATGATTAAGAATGATATCCTTGAACACCTCATCTTCAAAATCTATATTTTGTGACAGACCAACGGTACTGCCAAATACCAAAAACGAAAATGTAATAAATTTTAGAAAATACATGAAATGTAATTAGGGTTTAATGTTTAAGTAACACAATTTATCATTCACAACTTAGAACTTATAATAAGTAGGCCAATTTATTCAATATTTCTATAAATCTAGTCACATAAAAATCTTAATTTGTGATTCGATTTTGTAAACCTAATTAACATTTACACTTACCCCTTTCTTACAAAGTAATAATCTATTTAATAATTCAAAATAGAAATATAGTTACTTTGCAAACAAAGTAAATTCTTAAATCCTACAGCTAATTACAGAAAATTAGATCCCTGAAACCCCTAGTTATGTATGAGTAATCTAAAACAGATCGGTTGAAATTAAATAACTCACAATCGCACCATATTATTAATATTACTTATGTTTATGATAAATAATATAAATATTAGTATATGAATAATTGTTCGATATTTGCATTGTATAAATTATTAAAAGGCACCTAATAATCATTAAATTATAAAAATCTGACCAAATGGAAAATACAATAGTAAAGGATAGTTTGAAGCCAAAAACGCTTACTAAAATTGCAGTAGCCATGGGCGACGGAATTGGTCCTGAAATAATGAAGGCAACACTTAAAATACTAGAAAAAGCAGATGCTAAAATTGACCCAGAATTTATAAATGTAGGTGAAAAAGTATATTTGAATGGACATTCTTCAGGAATTGAAGATAAATCTTGGGACATAATCAGCAAGAATAAAATTATTCTTAAAGCACCAATAACTACTCCGCAAGGTGGTGGGTACAAAAGTTTAAATGTCACTTTAAGAAAATCTCTAGGTCTATTTGCCAATATCAGACCTGTAATAGCAATGGACCCTTTTGTAAACACTGGGCATCCTAAAATGGATGTAGTTATTGTAAGAGAAAACGAAGAAGACTTATATGCGGGCATAGAGCATCAGCAAACTCAGGATGTTGTGCAATGTCTAAAGTTGATATCAAGACCTGGATCAGAAAAGATAGTAAGGTACGCTTTTGAATATGCAAGAGCATACGGCCGAAAAAAAGTTACATGCATGGTAAAAGATAATATCATGAAGTTAACAGATGGATTATTTCATCAAATATTCAAGGAAATTGCAACTGAATATCCAGAAATTAAAAGTGACAGTCAAATCATTGATATTGGGGCAGCTCGATTAGCTTCAACTCCAGAAAATTATGATGTGGTCGTAACTTCTAACCTTTACGGAGATATAATTTCAGATATTGTAGCGGAAATAGCTGGATCCGTTGGTCTTGCAGGTAGTGCAAATATTGGTAAAGAGATCGCTATGTTTGAGGCTATACATGGATCAGCACCGGATATCGCAGGTAAGAATATAGCTAATCCTTCTGGTTTAATCAACGCAGCTGTAATGATGCTCACCCATCTAGGGCAAACAAAAACAGCTGATAAAATTAAAAATGCTTGGCTATCAACTATAGAAGATGGAATGCACACTGCAGATATTTTTCAAGAAGGATGGAGTAAAAAGCTAGTGTCTTGCTCCGAATTTACTGACGAACTAATATCAAGATTGGGCCATATTCCAAAATCCCTAAAACCTAGTAATTTTTCAGTTAGTGATGGAGTTATAAACATCAAGCCTTATACAAGAAGGTTAACTAAAAAAACTCTTGTTGGAGTTGATATATTCCTAGATTGGCAGAACAATGACCCTGAAATAATAGGCCATGCACTAATGGAATTAAAAGGCCAAAGCTTGAAACTTAAAATGATAACAAATAGAGGAGTGAAGGTATTCCCTAATGGTATGGATCAAACTTATTGTACTGATCATTGGAGATGTAGATTTGTAGCTAGCGAAGCTGACACAAATACATCACCTCCAGACTACAAAGAGGTGACTTTCGAAAGAGTATTATCGTTATTGAGCAATCTTAATAATATCTGTTTTGACGTGATAAAAACTGAAAACTTATATGAGTTTGATGGTAAAAGAGGATTTTCTTTAGGGCAAGGAGAATAGAGTATTGAAATTATTTAGTTTGAAAAGGGTAGCTCCTTTAGTAACAGAGCTACCCTTTTCACTTAAACTTCATTACAGATTATCATTTTCAAAGCATGTTTCATTATGTTTTCTCTTTTCTATCCTAAATTTCTTTACCAACAAAATTAAGATCATTATGCTAAACAGTAAATAAAAATAAAAATACAAACCTAAATTCTATACATCAAGACCCCATCCACATTGGCCATTATTAATACTTACAGTAACAAGTGCCTCTGAAATAAAAGTATATAAAATTACCATGGAGGTCAAACAAAAATTCTCAAGCTCTAAATAAATCAATAAATAGATAAAACTAAAGATGAAAATAATTACCAATCCGGAGAATACTATAACCATTGGCAAAAGCATTAAAAAACCTAAACTGGGTCCGCTTCCTCATTGTATAAAATAGAGTATTAAAATAATGCCTAAAACACTTAATCGTATTGTACCATCTGTTATTATTATTTTGCCAATTGCTGATTTCATGATTTCATAACGTCTATATAAAAAGTGATATATATGCTACAATTCATTTCCTATGATTTTAAAATATAAGTATAATAATATACCTATACAACAATCAAATTCTCCAGTACCTCACAAACATCATCTCCCAAATCCTTTTGATACTCCCCACCCAAATGCTTCGCAAAAAATCGCTCCACCTCTACATGCATAGCAAGTTTATTCAATGGCTTACGGAATCCGTGCCCTTCATCCGTAGCTAATAGATAAGTTACATCATGTCCATTCTCTTTTAGAACCTCAACGATCTGATCCGATTCCGCTTGCTTCACTCTAGGATCATTTGCGCCTTGCACAATCATCAGTGGCTTATTGATTTTATCAGCACTAAACAGCGGACTTGATTCCTTGATTAACTTCTGGCCTTCCTCTGTATCTGGATCCCCAGTCATTTCATAAAGCCATTTCCTGCCCGCTTCCCAATATGGCGGTATGCTTTCTAATAATGTAAATAGATTACTTGGACCTACTATATCTACACCACAGGCATATACTTCAGGTGTAAAAGCAAGGCCCGCTAATGTAGCATATCCACCATAGCTGCCACCCATGATTGCTATCTTTTTGGGATCGGCAATTCCTCGATCAATTAAGTATTTAGCTCCCCAAGTGATATCATCTTGCATAAGCTTGCCCCATTGCTTGTCGCCAGCATTGAGGAATGATTTACCGTAGCCACCGCTTGCTCTGAAGTTTGGCTGCAAGACTGCATATCCTCGATCCGCTAAGAATTGGACAGTCCCACTAAAACCCCACTCATCTCTTGGGCCTTTTGGACCTCCATGGACTAAGATAACACACGGTAAGTTCTCCTTGTTTTTCGCAGAAATTGGCAACGTCAAATATCCTGGGATAGTCAATCCATCACTACTTTCAAAAGATATAGGCTCCATAGGTGAGAGTCTATCTTCTACTTCCTTCAGATCTGGTCTCGCTGTGTATTGATGCTTATATTCATTCCTATTCCAGTCATATGACCAAACTTCACTGGCATATCTATCCCCTCCTGTTGCAATCAACATTTGTTTATAATCATCTGTTGTAGACATGATTCCGACTTCTCTACCAGAAAATTTTGCCTCGAAGCCAGCATAGAGCGATTCCCATTCTTTATCCTTCCAGTATCTCTTTAGTTTATCATCTAAATATGATGTGCAAAGGATCTTCCTTGTATGCCTATGAAGAAATAAATTACCAAAATCTACTTTATTCTCAGGATCACTTTCTATTATTTCTAGGGCTTGTGTTTCAGGATCAAATTCATATAATGTAGATAGATCAACATTCCCTTTGTTTGACTCTAGATATGCTTTACTATTATCCGAAGTCCAACCAAGAACTTGAGCACTCTCTTGGAGGTTTGTCTTGTATATTAGTTTAAAATCTTTGAGATCTTTTACCGACAATATTTCAGAAAACCCATTTTCATCCGTTCTATATGCCATTCGTATTTCCTCTGACCAGTCAAACTCCCAACCCGTTATTCTCTCATTATTTTCATAGAGTAATTCTAATTTTTTGGTACTAATCTGCAACTTGTACAAATCATGCCAAGCTTTATCTCTATCATTTATTCCTACCCAAAGGAAATCTGGATTTGTTCTACTTACTTCAAATATCTGGACATTTACTTCTTTTAATGGTGTGAGGTTGTGACTCTTAACATCATTCGCATATGGATCGACGCTGAAAACATTCATATTTTCATCTCCATCATTGTCATTGACATAAAGAATATACTTAGAATCTTTTGTCCAAAAATATCCCATTATTGGAGATTTACTTTTAGTTAGAAGTTTTGCATCATCAAACTCTTGATTAACTTCTTTGACATATAAGTTTATAATTCCATTATACGGTTTCATAAATGCTATCATCTTTCCGTCAGGAGATAATTGTCCCGCTGCTATCACCGGATTACCAAAAAATATTTCTCTTTCTATCAGTGGACGTTTATAGTTAATCATTGTATTATTAATTTGATGCAAAAGTATAAAATTTACTTTCTCTAAGTATCATCTATTCGATCAATTCACTTTCCTTAACTATAGAAAATGTTAGTAAAACTTAAAGCCTAAACAAATATCTTTCTCTCTACTTTAATAAGTTGATTAATCAATATCCATAAAAAAGAATAATCTCATCTTTGCAAAATGATTAAAGAAACAATAGAAACTGACATACTTATTATCGGAGCGGGATTGACAGGTCTGACTATAGCTTATGCTCTTAAAGATTCTAATTTATCTATTAAAATAGTCGAAGCTAGAAATCGTATAGGAGGAAGGATAGAAACTGTTGAAACTGTTGATGGAGTAAAAGTAGAAATGGGTGCCACTTGGCTTGGAAATAAACATACTTATCTCGCAAGGCTTTTAGCCGAATTAGGAATAAACACTTTTGAACAAATCATTGGTGATACAGCTATTTACGAAGCAATATCTACAAGTCCACACTATCTTGCAAGGATACCTCCAAACCCTGAGCCTTCACTTCGTATAACAGGTGGTTCAGAAGCATTAATCAAGAAATTATCGAGTTATATAAGTGTAGAAAATATTTTTTTAGATGCCAAAGTGGAAAGTATAAAGAAGAGTAAAATTGGAGTAATAACGGATTGTGTACATTCAATTTTCAAATCCAAGATTGTCATCTCAACCCTACCTCCAAATTTACTAGTTAACTCAATTAATTTTGATGGCGCACTTCCCCATAGTCTACTTTCAGTTGCCAAGAATACACATACATGGATGGGTGAATCTATAAAGATAGCACTTACCTACGCTACTCCATTTTGGCGAAGTGAGGAGCTCTCAGGCACGATTATGAGTAATGTAGGTCCTATTCCAGAAATGTATGATCATAGCAATGCAGAAGATAATAAATATGCGCTCATGGGGTTTCTCAATGGTGGCTACTTTCAATTGACCAAAAAAGAACGATTAGCGATAATCATGAAGCAATTAAAAAAGTATTATGGAAAATTGGCAGAAACATATACTAACTATGAAGAAAGAGTATGGAGAATTGAATCTGAGACATTTACTCCTTATGAGTCAAATGTTCTGCCGCATCAGCTGAATGGGCATGATGTCTATCAAGAATCATATTTAGCCGATCGACTTATGTTGGCTGGAACAGAAACATCTACCTACTATCCTGGGTATATGGAAGGTGCCGTTTACAGTGGATTATTGACCAGTAAAAAAATCTTAGAAAAATTAAAACATGATAGGTAGAAAAATAGACCATATCGTTTATTCAGTACTTGATCTTGACCAGGCGATGGATCATATAGAAAGTCAACTTGGAGTTCGTCCAGTATTCGGTGGATATCATAAAACACAAGGCACAAAAAATGCATTACTCAATCTCGGTGAGGGATGCTACTTAGAGATCCTAGCAGTAGATGAGCATAATGCGAAAATAAAATCTCCTAGATGGATGGGCATAGATCTGATCACAAAATCTCGTATTACACGATGGGCACTCAAGTCAGAAGACATTGATTTAGATAGTAAGGTACTCAAGGCACATAATGATAAAATGGGTACTATATATCAAGGATCAAGAAAAACAACCACAGGAGAAACATTAGCATGGAAAATGATTCTACCTCTTTCTAGTCCAGACATAGAACTTATTCCATTCATGGTTGATTGGTCAGAATCAGCATTTCATCCAACTGAAAAACTACAAGAAGGATGTTCTCTTAAAGAAATCAGCTTAGCTGGTAGTGCGGCCGACAAAAGCAATCAGGTTTTTAATGAACTGAGTATATCAAATAACATTTCTAATACTATCAATACCACAATATCAATAACCATTGAAGGCCCAAATGGCATTATCATTCTAAAATAAAATATGTACAGATCTATAGTTATTATTATTGCTATCATGAGTTTCGCTTCTTGCAAAACCAATAGGCCCGACACATCTTTAGTCACGAGTACACCCGCAGAGCAAATCATAAAGCAAGCCATCAAAGCACACGGAGGCAAAAAGTATGAGACAGCACATTATGGTTTTATTTTTAGAAAGAAGCAATACACATTCCAAAATAATGGCGAGCAATATGAATACTCAGTAACGAGTGAGAAAGATGGAAAAACTCAAAAAGATGTAATGCACAATGCTGGAATGACTCGTCATATTAATGGGCAATCAGTTTCTTTGACTAAAGATGAACAATACAGGTATTCACAAGGAGTGAATTCAGTCATCTATTTCGCAACCTTACCTCATAAATTAAAAGATAAATCTGTTAATAAGAAATACATTGGAGACACAAGTATTAAAGGAAAAAAATACCAAGTAGTTAAAGTTACTTTCGATAAAGAAGGTGGAGGAAAAGACCATGATGATCAGTATCATTACTGGATCAATACTGAAACTCATCTTATTGACTATCTAGCATATAACTACACTGTAAATAAAGGAGGAGTCAGATTCCGTTCTGCATATAATACACGAAATGTCGATGGAGTCATTTTCCAAGACTATATCAACTATAAAGCCCCCGTAGGAACGCCATTAATTGATTTGCCAAAACTATATGGAGCAGACTCATTAAAACAATTGTCATTAATCGAGACAGAAAATGTTGTCAAACTGTAGATAGTATCGTTGAAAATCATTTACTACATTTGTACAACCTAATCAAATAAAACGAAACAAGTGAAACAAGCATATATAGTAGACGGCGTCCGTACAGCTTTTGGAAAATTCAGAGGTACTTTATCATCGTACAGAACGGATGATCTTCTTGCTCATGTTATCAAATCATTGGTCGAAAAAAATCCTAATATCCCTCTCGATGCATATGAGGAGGTGATTATGGGCTGCGCCAATCAAGCGGGGGAAGACAATAGGAATATTGCTAGAATGAGTGCATTATTAGCTGGTCTTCCATGGTCAGTTCCTGGAGAAACGATCAATAGACTATGTGCATCAGGAATGTCAGCAATCGTACATGCCAATCGTGCAATCAAAGCTGGAGATGGTGATTTATTTATCTCAGGAGGTATAGAACATATGACTCGTGCTCCTATGGTAATGTCAAAATCGGCAAGGCCATTCGGAGGTGACATGAAAGTCTATGACAGTAGTTTTGGATGGAGATTTATCAATCCTAAAATGGCAAAGCTGTATGGCACAGAAGCTATGGGTAATACCGCTGAGAATCTTGCAGAAATGTATAACATCAGTCGTGAAGATCAAGATAAATTTGCCATGAATTCTCAACAGAAAGCGACAAAAGCAAGAGATTCTGGTAGATTGTCAAAAGAAATAGTAGCAGTAGAGATACCTAGAAGAAAACAAGATGCATTGATCTTTGATCAAGATGAATTTATCCGAGCGGAAACAAACATGGAAGCACTAGGTAAACTCAGAACTGTATTCAAAGAAGGTGGAACTGTAACCGCTGGTAATGCAAGTGGATTAAATGATGGAGCCGCAGCCGTAATAATAGCGTCTGAAGATGCTGTAACAAAATATGATCTAAAACCGCTGGCTAGAATTGTATCCTCAGCTGTCGTAGGTGTAGAACCTAGAATCATGGGAATAGGCCCTGTAAAAGCCAGTCAGAAAGCATTAGCAAAAGCCGGTCTTACTCTTGATCAAATTGGTGTCATAGAACTAAATGAAGCATTCTCTGCTCAAAGCTTAGCATGTATCAGAGAATTAGGCCTAGCAGATGGGGATCCTAGAATAAACCCCAATGGTGGTGCAATTGCTATTGGTCATCCTCTTGGCGTATCAGGGACAAGAATCTCTCATAGTCTAGCAATCGAACTTCATGAAAAGAATCAGCAATATGGGCTCGCTACTATGTGTATCGGCGTTGGACAAGGATATGCTATGGTGATTGAGAAGGTTTAGTTGTTGAGTTGTTGAGTTGTTGAGTTGTTGAGTTGTTGAGTTGTTGAATCCAATCGTTTACTTTTACAAGTTGTATTGTGATCTGAAGAAGAAAACTTAGGTTTTAGCAAAACGATAAAGTTTTCACCTTTCAGGGTCGGGGTAAAAAACTTTATCGTTTCGTATCTCCCTATTCCCGTAACAAACATTATCTTTCGGAGTAATTCAACTAAAACATATGAAATTTTCCAATTTAAATAAAAGCTGTCATCTATTACGTTCAATCATTGGACTTATAATCATACTTGTAATTTGTTCATGTAATCAAAAGGAAATAGTACATAAGGACCTTAATAAAGAGGCACTGATACCAGTTCCTGTCTTTACTGTTGGTACTGGTGAATCATTTGAGATAACAGATAAAACAGTGATTTTTACATCTGGTGATTTCCATTCAATTGAACAGTTTGCCCAAGAAACAAGAAACGTCACTGGACATCCATTGGAGATATCCCCTTTGACCTCTTCTCAAAGTAGTGGGAACATGTATTTTCAAATTGCAGAAATAGAAAACAAAGATTCTGAAGCTTATGAACTTGAAGTTTCAAATAATAATTTGATTCTAAAGGCAAATACTGAACAAGGCCTTTTCTATGGAATTCAGACCATAAGACAATTGATGCCCGCTTCAATTGAAAGCGGTAGCCTCAGTACAGAAAACATATATTTAGCTTCAGGGAAAATAATTGATTCCCCTAGATTTGAATATCGTGGTACTATGCTTGATGTGTCTAGACATTTCTTTGGCGTAGATGTAATTAAACGATACATCGATTATATTTCGAGTTATAAGATGAATAAACTACACCTTCACTTATCTGATGATCAAGGATGGAGGATAGAAATCAAATCGTGGCCAAAATTAACAGAGGTAGGCGGTCTTACTCAAGTTGGTGGTGGTAAAGGCGGATTTTATACACAAGAAGATTATAAAGAGATTGTGAGATATGCTCAGAGTAAGTTTGTAACTATTATTCCGGAGATTGATATGCCAGGCCACACCAATGCAGCACTTGTTGCATATCCCGAAATGAACTGCAATAAAAAAGATCCAAATCCTAAAGCATATTCTGGCATTGAAGTTGGATTTAGCACACTGTGTACAAGGAATCCTGAAGTATACAGCTTCTTAGATGATGTAATTAAAGAATTAGCAGCAATGACTCCTGGTGAATATATCCACATAGGTGGTGATGAATCTCATGTTACAGAAAAAGAAGACTATATCTACTTCATTAATAAGGTGCAAAAAATTGTATCTAAATATGGAAAGAAAGTTTTGGGTTGGGACGATATTTCTACCGCAACTTTAGAATCTGGGGCTGTAGTACAACATTGGGCTAAGAAAGAAAATGCTCAAAAAGCAGTTGCTCAAAATGCAAAAGTTTTGATGACTCCAGCAACAAGGACTTACCTTGATATGCAATACGACAGTACTACACTGCTAGGGCTGCATTGGGCTGCGTATATTGAGTTAGACAGTGCCTACATTTGGGATCCAGCTACTCAAATAAATGGCGTATCTGAATCACAAATCATTGGAGTAGAAGCTGCCCTATGGTCTGAGACTATAGACAATCTAAATGAAATAGAATATATGGCTTTCCCTAGGTTAATTGGTCATGCAGAAATCGGTTGGTCTCCTCAAGAAGGAAGAAATTGGAATGAATATAAATTCCGACTCGCAAAACACGAAGAAAGAATGATAGAAATGGGAGTTGATTATTACAGATCAGCTTTGATCCCACGAGACTCAATAGGAGGTTTACATCTCAATAGTTCCAAATAATTAGACCATTATCCTTTCCTATAATGCTTTTCACATATGCTTACAATACTCTATCCATTGGAATAGGATTATGTCATGGAAAGTAGCTTTTGTATTCCTCATAGGCGTCTGACACCGTGCCTGATGAAAGAGCATTAAGTCTTTTTTTCTATTTATAATGAAGCGGCTTGAGCAAAGCTGTAAATTCCTCCATTTACCATTGCTGCACTGGTCGTTTTGATCACTGGGTAAGCATCAAGTTTACCCGTAGATAGTGTTATTGACCCACTTTTCTCCAAATAAGCTTAACCAATTCTGGTAAACTTTAATTGCCCCATTAATTTACTCCTTAGCCCAATATAATAATCTTCTTCAGTTAAGTTTTGGAATTCTGCCCATCTCGCTTCACCAGCAATACATACAATGGCATCTACCATCCCCACCTAACATTTTTTGGGTGCATTTCAAATTGTCGCATATTAGAAATTGATATATTTATTAAAAAATATGAATGGAGAGAGGATAAAGTCAACACCATAAAGCGGTTTCGCGATTTGAAGATTCTGATATTCTAAAAAAAATCAATTAAAATACTTGATATTATTAACAAAGCGTCATTTTGAAATATACCCCATTTTTTTTAATAGAATCAGAAGATGTAAGATCAACTATTACTTGTCCAGATGCACATCAAGCAATAATTACTTCATGATCATTTGTCAGATAATCAACAACTCGTCTTCCAATAGTTCCTGCCCCTCCTACTATTAATATTCGCATAATCGTTTGAATATTTTAACTTTATAATTCTAAATAATAGAAATCGAGCAATTATTTTGCATTCCACTGCAACGAATTACAGATAAAGAAAATCTATATAGTGTACTATCTAAATTCAACGAATTATGAACTATACTACTAGAATACTTTTTACTGTCGTTTGGTGTTTTACATTCCTCTCTAATATAACATCTCAGCATACTATTTCTAGTGATGCAGTTAACTTAGATACAGCATGCGATGGCGAATGTTTTACGTATACAGTAAAAAATGGTTTAGGAGGTCCCTATTTTTGGATTACAACAGGAACAGTCCAAGGAAGCAATAATGAAGAAGAAGCAACAATATGTTGGAATGTTATTGGAGAAAATGATATTCAAGTTGTAGATTTCGCAGCTCCATTTACAAGTCAATCTGCATTTCAGACTGTAATGGTATCTGCAATCCCAAAACCTGAAGTCATTTTCCCTTTGTATCCTGACTGTGTCGTCAGAGATACTATTTTTGAAGAACCTACTCAAGATGAGTTTAACACAATTGACTGCCATACGGTATGCTCGGGATCGACAGCAACTTATTCTGCATTAATTGGAAGCAGTTCATCTGTTACTTGGGAAATAGAAGGCGGTACAATATTGAGCCAATTCCAAGAAGAAATAACCGTTGAGTGGAATATGACTGGTTCAGGAAATATTAAAATCACAGAATCAATTAATGGATGTATTGGCAGCGAAAACTACTGTATTGAAATATTAAAACCACTAGATGTAGATATCGTAGCATTAAACGGCGGAATAAATGATATCACTATCTGTCTTGGACAGGAAGTCTATTTTCATGGAATAGGAAGTGAAGATATAACACAATTTCAATGGGATTTTGGTAATAACACTTATGCTTCTGGTAGCAGTGCTTCTGCATTTTTTGATCAAGCAGGCATATTTACTGTCTCCGTTATAGGTCGTACGGAATGTGGATGTCAAGCAACAAGCATATATACTGTAATAGTAGATAGTAACCCAGGTCCCGAAATAATGTGTACAGGAACTGTCTGTGGAGGTGATGAGCAAACTTATTTTGCTGCGGAAAGTTGTTCAAGCTATACTTGGAGCATCAGTGGTAATGGAGGTTTGATAGATGGAGGTGGCCCTAATGATGATTTCATTACAGTAGTTTGGGGAATTGGCCCAGTCGGTGAGATCAATCTAAGTACTTCAGGGTGTAATACTCCTTTATGTGCATTGGCAACAACTGTACAAATACCAATAATTGATAACAATGCTATCATAGAAGGTCCTTCGGTTGTTTGTAAAGATGGTTTTTCTAGTTACACAGTTCAATATTACAATGGCACTGATTACATATGGTCTATTAGTGGTAATGGGCAGATTATCAACGGATATGGTACAAACGAGATTACAGTGGAATGGGATGACAGTCCATTTTCCCTTGATCAATCAACCATCGAAGTATCATTTGATAATTGTCATCTTGAATGTGGTGGACAAGCAAGTAAAATTGTTAATTTATCACCAAAATTTGACCTAATCACAAATGAAATATCATGCACGCAACAAACAACTTACATAAATGCGATTGAAGGGTGGGACAATGCAACTGTTAATTTTGAAATCATCAATCCAATGGGAATATCAACAACCTATCCCAATCAACAATTCGTTTCTGAAACATTTAACATCCCTGGTGAGTACACATTAATAGCTACTGATGCCGGAGGCTTGTATTGCAATGATATAATTGAAAGAAAATTTACCGTTTTAGAAAAACCAAATTCTCCTATGTCAATCAATGGTCCTCTATCAATCTGTAAGAATGAATTTTATTCTTATTCGGTAATAGCTCCTACCTCAAGTTATAGTACTCGATGGATAATTACAGATGGAACAAATATAACTGTCCAACTAGGTAATCAAATCAACATTCAATGGACGAGCAGTGGACCATATGAGATCACTGTAAATTTTTATCATCTCGTAGGCTCATGTTCTTCAGAAAGCCTTACTGAGTCTATATTACCAATAGCAAATGCTACTATCTCAGGACCTGAAGAAACATGTATAGATGAAACGACTTCATATGACACGGGAATAGTATCTGGAAATTCAGCGGATTGGACTATAACTCCATCTGATGCTGGAAGTATAAAAAAGAATAATGACAATACAATTGATATTACTTGGCATCTTGCAGGAACTCATCAATTAAGTCTAGATTTTTGTGGTGCATCATTAGGCTATAATGTAATCGTAAACCCTAGATCATCGACATTAGTAGATTTTCCAGAAAAGGTCTGCTCAGGAGAAATGGCTACTATAACTATTCCAGTTACTTCATCTACTATTGCCATTACTGATGAATTAGATATCCTTGTAAGCAATAATAACATTTCAGTAGTCGCCCCAGGAAAATATATAGCAATCATAACCACCGCAGCAGGTTGCGAAGAAATCATACCTATTGTGATCGATACATTTATTCCCCCAAGTGTGAGAGTATCATCTCCGCAAGAAAATGCGTTTTGTATTCCTCATCCTGGTATTTCTATAGTAGCTCTAAATACAGATGATGGATATACTTATGAATGGTTTCATGACGGGGTATCACTTGGAATCACAGCAGATCAGATAACGACTACAGCTTACGGAGATTATCATGTCGTAGTAACAGACCAAAATGGATGTATGGCTACCTCAAATATCCATACCCTCTATGAATGGTGTATAGGCGATCAACCACCAGGAACTTGCAGCGGGAGTGGAAATGCTGGTACCCTTCAGATAGGAGATAATAGTCTAACATGTAACAATCTCGAATTTAGCCTCAAGGGGTCAATATATAACTCAACTTCTTTCACATGGAATTTTGGAGATCCTGATTCTGGAATAAATAATACCGCAACTGGTAATAATCCAATCCATTCCTTTTCAAATGCTGGATTCTATTATGTCTTTCTATATGGTAATATTCCAGGCGAAAGAGCTGTAGAAATATTTACGGTACCAGCGGCTCCAAGGTTCGATTATGATGTAGCGTGCACAAACAGCGGCGTTCAATTTAATAACCATTCTACCTTCATCCCTGGATATCCAATCAATCAATATTTTTGGGATTTTGGTGATCCAATAAGCGGCATTGATAATATATCTACGGATAAAGACCCGATTCACATATATACAACAGCAGGAAGCTATACAGCTACATTAGAAATCATAGGTAGCGATGGATGTACTGCAGCATATCAATTGAATGTGGAAGTATTATCGGGTCCATTCGGTGATTTTGTAGTCCCGCAATCAACATGTAGTGATGAAGGACTTCTTTTTATAGGGTATGAATCTAGTGAGATATTAAATTACGAATGGGATTTTGGTGATCCAACATCGGGCGCTGCAAATATGTCTACAGCAAGTAGTGCTATTCATAATTTTAGTGCAAGTGGGTTATATAATATAAGTCTCACTGTTATTGATATAAATGAATGTGCTACTGTAATTACAAAACCAATAAATATAACCACCACCTCTATTTCTGGACAAATCACTGCAAATCAATCTTTCCCTATGTGTTTTGGAGAAGAAGTAATGTTAGATGCTCCAAGTGGGGGGGGTGCATACATCTGGTCAAATGGAGAATCAACTCAAAGTATCACAACTGCTAGACCAGGCATATACTCAGTTACTATTGCCGATCCAAGTGGATGTCAATATATTCCAGATGATATTAATGTATCAGTAGAAGGTGTAATGAATAGAAAAATAATAGCTACAGTTCGTGAAGATCAGTATGACTATTTTGGTGAGCAGTATTTCGATAGTATCGTTATTTGTCAAGGAGAATTTTTCTCTTTTAATGCTACATACATCAATAGTGCGACTTATTCATGGTCTATGGGACCTTCTACTAACTGGTATACCAACTCATCAGATTTTGCTCAATTATCTCCAGGTAGACACGGAATAATTGTGACGATAACGGATCCAGTTTCAGGATGCCCAGTAGCAAGTGAGCCATTCAAAATAATAGTAAACGAGCTCCCGAGTCAGATAACATTAAGCGGAGCTAATAACAATCCCTGTGAAGGAGAACCGCATGTCATTTCCGTTGATAGCCCAGATAGCGACATGAAATACTATTGGAATACAGGAGAAATAGGAACAACTATCACCACTAGTGCATCTGGATGGTATTACGTCACCGCAGTAAATGATAATGGGTGTGAAAGAAAAAGCTCGTCAGTACTGATAAGTAAACGTCCTGATGCCAATAGGATTAATGTAGGTTGTGCAACCGCTTGTTTTCCTGATACTATATGCACACCATACATTGATGGCGCTTCTACATACCAATGGTTATTAGATGGTTCTCCAGTAAACAATGTTTTTGGAAATGATCTCATAGTAAATCAAGCAGGTAACTATCAATTGGTCGTTGATAATTTCAATGGATGTCAAGATACAAGTGAAGTGTTTACAATTGATGCTGAACCAAGCGATCAATCTATTACGGGTCTGGTTTTCATAGATATTAACATGAATGGCATCTGGGATGTAGGAGAAGAACTCTTATCAGGTGTAACAGTCAATATTTATAATGGAATAACAATCGAAAGTACTACTACAACTGATGCAAATGGAACTTACCTTTTTGATCCTATTACCGTTATCAATCCAGTAGTTAGGATAGATACTACCGGTTTAAACCTCAGCCTCAATGGAGGATTATTTGAAGCTAATGTCGACTTTTTAACCTGCATAGAAGATAAAACACAAGACTTTCCATTGATAAAAACATGTACCGGAATAGAAGTATTCGAAGATAGATTAGTTTGCTTAGGAGAAACAATAACTATAGACAATATCGTGCTGGCAGAAGGGGATACATGGGCGTTCACAAACTTTACCACTCAAGGATGTGATTCTATCACAAATATCCAAGTGTTAGCCCATCCTACCCCATTCGTCGAACTTATGCCACAAGCTACATGTATGAATCAAAATGCTGGACAATTAGAGATAAGTATAATGAGTGCTGGCACATTGCAGTTTGCAATAGATAATCCTACATCATTTTCTGCTGATCTTACTTATACCAATTTATCCGCTGGTGATCATACACTTTGGCTTTTTGATGGAAATGGATGCTCTTCTTCATATATGTTTATCATTGATGAAATAGCCGAGCCAGAGATGACTTCTATTCCCCAAAACACTTGCTTTGGTGGTAATACTGGATCAGTCCAAATAACACCAGTAATTGCCGGGAATTATGACTTTTCATTGGATGGAGTAATATTTAATCAAACTGGATATTTCGATGGTTTGAACGAAGGAATAACTAATATTTATGCAATAGATAACAGTACTGGTTGTATACATGAATACGCAATAGAAATAGTAGAAAATCCTACACCTGAAGTAGACATCGTTCCTTCTAATACTTGCGCTGGTTATACGGATGGTAGCATAACTATCTCCCCTATCACAAGTGGAAACTACCAATACTCTATTGATGGAGTTACATTTAGCAATGATTTATATTTTGGTTCATTGGCTCCAGGAGCTCAAACCGTATTTATAATGGAAGATGGTTCTTGTGTGCAATCAATCTCTGTCAACATAGGAGAAGAGCCACAACCGCTTGTAACATTCGAAACAGAAGAAGCTTGCATAGGCATGGCAAATGGGCAGATAAAGATCAACAGTACCCTACAGAACCTAGAATATTCGATAGATCAAACGACTTATATAAACGATAGTTTATTAGTAGATCTTACTGCTGGCGTGTATCAGATATATGTGAGAGGTAATGATAACTGTATCCACCCATTTGATGTTGAGATTGAAGAATCAGCAGGAATGGACGTTGATTTTGAAGATCCGTTGGTAGATTGTACAGTTACAGAAGTTACTTTAACCCCTACTGTAACCAATGAAGTAGGTGATGTTACTTTCTTATGGAAAGATGGGTCAGAAGCTCAATCAATTACGACTTCAGAAAACGGAACATACGATGTAGAAGTAAGCGATAAGTGCACAACCAGATCATATAGCTACGACATAGAACTAGAAGAAATCATACAAGAACAGCCAATCTACTTCCCTAACATCTTCTCTCCAAATGATAATAGTGTAAATGATTGTTTTGTACCTGCGCTCAACCCAGAAACACAAATCATCAGTTATCGATTAACCATATTTGACAGATGGGGAAACAAGTTCTTTGAAACCACCAATCTTACAGATTGCTGGGATGGTTCATATAATAACAAAAATGTAAGAGCTGGAGTATTTGTCTATTTGATGGAGTTGGAGTACACTTACTGCGTTGATGTGGAGCGCATAACGAAGTATGGGGATGTGACGGTATTGGATTGACGATTACGTTATAATTATCTATTTACCGACTGAACGAGACATGGAAAATAGATCATTTATGGCATAATTAAAAAGACAAACAAAGTCTAATAATTAGTATAATACTTCTTTCTCAGCGTGATGTCCAAACCATAAAGTTGTAAAAGGGTGACACTATAACAGCGATCGGTTTAAACCCATCGTATATATTAAATCAACGCACAACCCTGAAAAGATGACATTCTAATTTTCCTTATTTTAATCCCATATAATAATGTACAGCAAAGACATAATGCCGCACCTTTAGAGCTCAAATTGTATTGCAAACCTTCCTTCCAATGGGTTAAAATCCATTGCTATAGAAATGTCGCTCCTTCTGGGCTAGTATGATATTTAACAAATAATATACTTCTGCGTATAAAAAAATTATCAATATTTCTTTAATATTTTTTCGCAAAACACACAAAAAAGACCGCCTAACTCAATAGACGGTCTTTCAAAATATTATTTTCAATATTGTTTATGTCATTTACTTAATCACAACAAACTTCTCAAGTGATCTTCCATTATCATTACCAAATTCGATGTAGTAGATACCTGACGGCAACTCGCTTACATTAATTCTAGTATTTATATCTTTTGAAGTATGATTCTGAGTTGTTATCACCTTACCGAATGCATCAATTACTCTAATTTGAGTAGACTGAGCATCATTCATGCTTACATTTACAATCAAGTAGTTGTTAGCCGGTATAGGATATACTGATAATGAAGTTACAAAATCAAGCTCGCCGATACTTGTTGCTACTTCCACTACAAAAGGTCCGAACTCTCTTGTACATCCATTTTCATCCGTTACGTTTACAAAGTATTCGCCAGCTGCTAATGCTGAGATAGTAGATGTATTATCACCAGTACTCCATTCGTAAGATAATGCACCTGTACCCCCCGCTACTTCAATAGTGATACTTCCATTAGCATCATTATTAGTTTCGTCAGTGATTTCTATTAATATTTGTTCGATAGCTGTAGGTTCTACGATTGTATATGATGCTGATTTCTCATAACCATAGTTGTCATTCAATACCATACTATACTCACCAGCAACTAATCCAGATATTTCTAAATCAGTAGAAGTGAATCCATTTGGCCCTACCCATGAGATAGAATAATCAGGCTCTCCTCCAGAAGGTGTTACCAGTATTGATCCTTCTCCAGCTCCGTTACATAATTCATCTGCATACTCGGCTTCAAACTTCAATTCAGTAACAAAATAAACATCTTCACAATGTGTATCTTCTCCACAATCATTCACTACAGTAAGACATACTTCATATGTACCTGTTAGATCAAACACAACGTCTTCGTTAGTTCCAGTAGCTCCGAAACTCCAAGAGTAAGTACTTGGATCACCAGTAGAATTACTCTCTACAGTTAATATACCATCTGTCAATGTACTCGTAAATGCAGATTCAGGATTGATGATTACCTCAGTTACTGTAACTGAAGATACAGTCGTACATCCATTAGATATATTTTGTACAGTCAACGTATAAATACCAGCAACAACTACATCTACTGATAAATCAGAACTGTTTATTATATCACCAGCTGGTGACATCCAAGAGATACTAAAATCAGTAGGTTCGCCTTCTAAGGCAGCTTCTATAGTTGTAGTAGGCACCGTACATGTTATTGCATCTGGTTGACCTATTGATACTTGAGGAAGGTCCGCTGATAATGAAACAGAAGACATTGCTGTTGCTTCACATCCATTTGTTCCTACCGCCTTTGCTGTATAATCCCCAGCCATTGATACAGTGATACATATAGCATCAATATCTCCATCAGGAGTTGTCCATGTTACGGTAGAACCTGCGTCTACATCAGCACAAAGTTCAGCCTCTGTTACCGAACAATCTAATTCTACATCAGAAACAGCAATTGCTGGCAATGCATCATTGATAGTTACTTCGATAGATTCAGATGATGTACATCCATTCATCGTATTAGTGGTCAGTAATGTATACGTGCCTGCAGCATCGACATTCGCCATAGTTGTTGTAGCACCATTTGTTATATTTCCATCATCCGTACTCCACGCATAAGTTATATCATCTCCTTCTGAAGATCCTGATCCATCAAGCGTAGTCGTAGTTGTTGTACAATCTAAAATCTCTGCATCTGCTATTGCTGTACTTGGCGCATCCAAATTAGCTTCTACATCCACTGAAGTCTCAGTCACACAACCTGTTGTTGTGTTTGTCACGGCTAATGTATATGTACCAGCTGCTCCTACAACTGCATTTATTTCATCTCCACCTGAGGTTATTGTACCATCAGCAGAAGTCCATTCATATTCTATATCATCACCCTCCGAAGACCCTGCACCCAATACGGTAACTTCCATCGTATTGCAATCTATCATTTCTGGAGCATCAGCCTCAGCATCTGGTCCTTCAGTAGCACTAATTGTAAATGACTTCTGATCTACACATCCGTTATCATCTGTAACAGTCATTACATAATCACCTGGTGCTACGTTCTCAAATGTTCCTGTATAATTAGATCCATCTCCATAGTCATAAATCCAAGGTGATGTTCCTCCTGATGCAAAAGAAATAATAGAACCATCTTCTGCTCCACAACTTGCATCTTCAGGTAAGTTTGTTACTATTAAAATATCCGGCTGAGTAACAATATAAGACTCCGTTTGAGTACAACCTTCAGAATCCGTTAGTAATACAGTATATGTCCCTGCAGCTAAGTCACCTACGGTAGAGCCAGTAGCACCGTTACTCCATGAGAATTGGTATCCACCATTTCCACCTGATCCATCTATAAAGATTGCACCATTATTTTCATTGTAGCAAGTTACATTCTCAAGACCAATTAGATCAGCAGCTAATGGTTCAGAAGGTCCAGAAAGTACTATTGTTTCTTCTAAGAAATATCCGTTATCATCAGTTGCTTTAACTGTATATGTACCAGCTGATAGACCATCAATATAATCACCATATTGACCATTACTCCAATTGTATGAAATATCGCCAGCTCCATTTGTGGCCGACATTTGTATTGATCCTTCACCTGGACATAATGCATCATTAACTACAGAAGAAATTTCCATTTCAAATGATTCAAAAAACCAACTGTCCCAATTAGAGATATTCGTTTCTTGTCCTACTTCGAATACACCATTATTACCATTTGCAGAAATAGCATATACCGTCGGGAAGTAAGAAATCGCATAATCATTATCCATATTATTAGCATTACCAGGCATAAGGTCTATAAATGGAAAATCATGTCCAGTGACCCAATCTCCTTGCGTATTTCCATTACATCCTGCAGGTCCATATAGACAAGCCGTATTTGTTCCTTGATCAGCTTCTATATAAAACACTCTTATTTCATTTGTTCCGTCTGGACCATATGTATCATGCAAAGTCTCCATAGTTCCAGTGTTATGAAAATTCCAACAAGGTCCACACCAAGTTGCTGAGAACTCTAATACTACATGTTTCCCGGAAGCTAGCATATCAGACATATCATATTGTACGCCATTAAGATCTGTAGCAGTCCAATCTGGAGCCGGAGTTCCTGGATCTAACTGTGCATTAGAACTAAATGCAAAGCATAATGAGAAAAGAAAGACTAATTGTAGGTGTAATTTTTTCATAGATTAAATTTTGATTCGATAAATAATTGTAGATGTGATAAAATTACAAACATGATTTTACATGTCCATAATAAGGCAAAACATTTATGAAAAATCAGATTATAATTTTGCAAAAGTCAACTACATAAAATAAATGTCGTTTTCTCAACGACCACAACCCCAGTTAACAAAATATTAATTCGCACTCTACATTACCTTGTTGCAACATATTCCACTTTCAACAGTTAAACACAACAATAATTCGGTGACAAATGTCGAATAAAAGTGATCATATAACAGAAAATCTATATTTATAGAAATGATTTCAGTATACAAAGAAGATCAAGCTCTAGCAAACGAAAAATAAATCGTTCATTTGTGTTTTAATTAGTTTATGTATGCAAGATTGGATTTATTTTATTGACATCCTAGGTACTTTTGTTTTTGCCATTAGTGGAGTATTGACTGCCATTGATAAGAAATTTGATATCGTTGGGTCAATAATTATTGGCATTGTTACAGCTGTAGGTGGAGGTACACTTCGAGATTTGCTCATTGGAGAAACACCAGTTGGGTGGATGAAAGACCTTAATTATCTTTACGCTATTCTAATAGCGGTTATTATTTCTTACACATTCAAAAAGTATATTCTAAGATTGAGACGGAGTATGTTCTTTTTTGACACACTGGGGATAGGTATGTTTACAATCTTAGGCCTACAAAAGACATTGGATGTAGGGTTATCAGTTCACATTGCACTGATGATGGGTATTGTCTCCGCAGCATTCGGAGGCGTTATCAGGGATGTACTCACCAATATTATTCCTCTTATTTTTAGAAGAGAGATCTACGCAACTGCATGTCTATTTGGAGGATTAGTTTTCATCGGATTAGAACAACTCAGTTCATATGAGTTTATCAACATGACTATATCGATGCTCACTGTTATGATGATTCGATATGTTTCAGTAAAAAGAAATTGGTCTTTAAATTCTAAAATCACTGAAAATTATCCATGACAAATTATTACTTCCATCCCTAATGCGACTCTAAAAAATTTATCAACCTAGAAAATAGAATATCAGATAAAAAAGGTTGGCATATAATCAGTGCGAAAGTGTATAATATTTTGATAAATCTAAAGTTGTACTACATCCTCATTCATCCTGATCCAATAGATAGGAGAGAACGTGGGCAAGGTGAATACTTAAAGGTATTAGGTATAAATTAATCTAGATAATGAACACTGATTATATTTCATTCTTGATTGGCAGAGTATAGGAAATCTGAAGACAGCCCATATCAATACCTTAGAAATATACTACATAAGGAGAAACTTTCAAATCCCGGTGGCTAATTGCTGAAAGATATGTTATTAAATCATCAGTAACAATGTTCTAATTATTCAATAAAGCGGACGACTTAAACCATTATTACTACGTAAATCAAAAGGCATATCATATTAGGTTTGGGTAATACATAACAATTGACCTCTAATGGTAATTCAAAATTAGAATTTAACTACAACTTCCCCAGGCAAAAATTCAAACAGTAATTTGCTACAAAAAAGTAATTGTATCTATTAATTTTAATAAATCATACTTATATAGAAATAACTATAATTAAGGAAAACCTATTCTTATATTTGATTGATACTCCTTAATTATAGTTTTGCGAGGAAGAAAATTAACTAAACGCTTCTTGATACAAAATTGGTGAGGAATATTCACTTTTAAACGTAACTTTGATAATATCAAAAGCAGTTATTACACCTCTTAATTTGCCGACCCTATTAACAACAGGAAGACTTTTGAATCTTCTATCAGCAAATAATTCCGCAGCTGTTCCAATTTTATCCTTCGGTGATATACGTATGATATTAGTATTCATAACTTCACTCACATTCAAATCAGCGATTGAGGATTTATTCTCATACTTCTTCCATAAATCATGGACAGTAACCATGCCTACAAGTACTTCATCATCGACCACTAGCATTTGCGTAATACCATCTTTGAGCATTTCAAGAGAAAGTTCTCCTACGTTTTTGTTTGGGGACGTAGTCCGTGGATTCATTTCCATAATCGTCCTAACTTCATCATTCATCATAATTTCAGGTTTTAGTTAAAATAAAATTCTTCTCATAGATTACTTATAAGATGCTTTTAACTTCAATTTCGCTGCCTGACACACTAATATTTTACACAAATTACTTAATCCAAAATTATCTAAAAATTTAAACAAAGCAATAATCGTGGGTTTTACAACTAAAAAACCATCTTTCTTGGTTAAGAAAGATGGTCAATTAAATTTATTAAATCAGATTTATACTTACATAATCATAATATCTTCTGTGTACCGGTCGCCTCCTTTATTGGTGAGGATCAGCGTGTACAATCCTGTTTTTGTGAAAGACATATCAACAACGTTTTTCATAAGATCTAAACTAAATGAGAAAACTTGTTTTCCTGATTTCTTATATACGAATTCCGCTTCTGTATACTTTATATCATCAGGAGAGACTATTTTAAGAAAGTTAGTATTAGGTATCACATAAGAACCAAATGCTTTACTTACTTTAAATCCAAATGCTGTTTCATCTACTGAAATTGGTACATATGCATTTGGGATAGTTACAGACTTTAAATTCTTCTTTTTATCCAGTTTAAACGTTATAGTTTTATTGGGTCCGAAACTATCGGATGTACTGCTCGTCTCATCTTTAAATTCTTGTTGGGCTGATATCGTTTGAGATAGTAGAATACAAGTTAAAAAAGGGATTAAAAAAAATAGATGCTTTTTCATTATAGTTTCAATTGGGTTAAAAAGAAATTTCATTCGTTCGTATTCTTGTTATACACCTTCTACTATCCAATTTTGAAGCCAAAATGTTGTAGTTCTTACCAAAAACAAAATATTAGCTTCCATATGTAAACTAGCTGTCAATAAATTTATATGATTGTTATTTCCTCAGAATAAATATTCCTTTTTTCGTTTGTCAATATAAGTATGTATCTACCCGGCTCGATGGAACTCATGTCAATCAAATTATTTCCATTATTTATTCTTTTTTTGATGACAGAGATTCCCGTTCCTTTTTTTACGATCCGTACTTTTGTGTATTGGGTATCGTCAACAGGTACGATCATCAATTGATTATTATAGGGATTCACATATGATCCAAGTTCCTTTCTTACCATCTTATCATAGTCCGCAGCAACCTTTGATATTGATAACACTTCTGCATGATTCGGTTCTGTAGGCTCTTCTAATTTATTTTTTGAAATTGCACTAGTATATAAAATAACAAGTGACTTAGTATCGATATTAATTGGACCATGATTAGCACTTGCATCATATTGAACTTGAGCCGTCACAGAAAAACTTAAAGACACGCATAGTACCATTATTGATACAGTAAACATAAATTTCTTCATATGGGTTTTATTTATGGGGTAATAATCAAGACCAATATCGAAGATCTTTATTATTTATCTATACTCATAGTTAAAAATTGTCATGTAGTTTCTATTTAAAATATGTCAATGCTATAATCCAACATTGTGTCCTCTCCGAAAACACCACTTTTTTAGTATTTCATAAAAATTCTAATTTTACAGCAATAATTTCAGCTCAATATTTTGTTTGTAGTACTATGTTTTATAGAGAACATGAGGGCTAAACAAATACATGCTGTCGCATTTGCCGACATCCCTAATAAGCTTTTTCCTATTCTTGTCGCATTCGCCCACATTGCTCGCGACAATACATACCAATGGCTCTTGATCATGCCTCTGTATTGTACTTTTTGGCGTTTGCATAGTCTATGAAAGGTTTGATGTATTATCGATTCTACATTTGCTCTCAAATTGTAATTTTCTTCGGTGTGATTCCCTAATATAGCTTGGGTGTCTATATCGTCTTGTATTTCTGTTTTTGTCCAATAATGGTAAGTTCCTATGTTTGTTTTGATTCGGTATTTTCCTTTCTTCTCAATATAGGCTACTTGGCATGGTTCTGATGTTTTTACATCTACAATTATCAGTTCGCCTTTCTCATTATACTTCATTTGATAGACTATTTGCCTTCCTTTGAGTTTGGCTAGGCTCCATTTTGGTTTTCCTATTTGAGACATTGCCTTTCTGTTTGCTATACTGTCATAACCTCCGTCTGTTATTACTTCTTGTATTTTTGTTTTCTTCTCATTTTCTTGTTTTGATAATACTTCTTCGGACATATCAATAGCTGGAAGTAAAAACTCATTCTCACAAACATTCGCTGGTTGTAGTGTTACCGAGTATATTAGATTGACCTTGTTTTCTGGGTCACATGTTTCGGTTATGTTTGCATGATATCCGCTTATTGTTTGTGTGCTATGTATTCTAGTTTTTCTTTTCCATCTTCTGATTCATCTTTGATGCTTGTACTTTGTTCCTCTTGATACTGATCATTATATATTCGTTTTAGGTACTATGAGGTACTATGGTGCATACTCTCTTCTCATATCTCTAATAAGGACTGGGTTACATTTCCCGCTTCCTTTAGCAACTCTTTTTCTCTATGCTTATCTAGGGTGTAGGTAATATTGGAGGCTGTCTTTTCTTTTAGTTGAGTTAATAGTTCATACTGTGCTGCGCTCAACTTTTCCGCTAACCTTATTATGCCCAGTTCTGTTATGCTAACTCGAATCGCCTCTAATACCAAATGAAGTCATGTGCTTTGTACTTTGTTGCTTTGTGCTTTGTGCTTTGTATCAGTTTAGAGTCCAGACGTATCTTTTTTCCTGATACATTCAATTCTTTAATTTGGTCGATTGTGAGCTGCTTAAATGTAACTTCGATTAGATCTACTCCTTGACTTTGCTGGTGCACCTCTAATAGTCTTCTAAATTCATAGTAGGTCGATTCTACTAGAATATCATCATCCATATTCATATATCCCAAGGCGTGCATTACTTTTAAGTTGAATCGTGATTTATCAAATAATTGA
>JBLHWH010000003.1:0-69269 GCA_047628935.1 Halioglobus sp.
AGATGTTTTTGCATAAAAACGCCTTATCACAAAAAAGATCCGAATACCGACCTTTAGGTTTGAAAAATTTTGGCGAATGCTCCATCCGCTTGCGGTGGGGTAGTCAAAATTTAGGATCTTTTTTACTCATATTAATTTATGATTTTTAACGCTATGCTTCTACATATGTATCTTCAACTACAATCGTTTTTGCATACATATCTCCAAGTCGTTGTCTTTTTTTACTATTTGATATTGCTATTAAAGCGGGAATTCCAAACATAGATAAATCAATTATGTCTAGAATTCTTCTCTTGAAACTATGACCTATATCAATCGATTTATTGTTTTCTTGCCTTACAGTAATATTAAACAGTTGATGTCCCAATGTAGCTTGGTAGAAGCCTTCAACTGCAATAAAATAACAGAACCAAAATATGATGATAGGAAAGACCATTATTCCAGTTACTGTATAACCGTCAATCGTTTCTTCTCCAAAATATAAAGCATATATAAAAAAGGTCAAAGTGAAAACAAAATAATCAATTATTGTAGCGAATATTCGTTTTGAAGTACTTGCATGTTTTCTATTTTTCACAGAACAATATTTAATGTTGCTTTATAACTTATACTGTTATAAATTGAATTAATTCTTCACAAACATCTCACTAGAAACGCCTTTGTCACTTCTAATATTCAATATATATGACCCCGCTGTCAAATCTGAAATATTAAGCATGGTTTCTTGCTGTAGACTATTTACATTTTTTACCAACACTGTTTTACCCATAATATCGACAATAGATATTTGTGTAGTTCCAGCATCTTCCAGAGTAGATTTTATCATGATTGATTCTCCCGCAGGATTAGGGTACAATGATATAACATGGTCGTCTAGTTCTATATCTTCACTGGATGTGATATCCCTATCTCCATTTCCGAACCATACACCCCATTTGATGCCAGTAGATTGGAATGCGAGTTGTATCGCTGCAGAGGTAGACTCTATTTTATTACTCTCTAGCACTGCTCCTCCGATAACTCCTAGCCCAGTATTATCACTGATAGCATCAAACAATACCTTATCATCATCATTGGAATAACTAGGATATCCTGGTCTGTCATTATTTACAAAAATCTCTCTTGTCTCTTGTTCCTCAATATTACTTCCTAATACCTTGAATTCATCATCCTCTAAGAAGTCAAAAGCTATAATATAATCACTGTTTTTTGAGAAAGTTGGATTTCCAATATCGACCCCTTCTGGAAGTTGACTAAATAATTTTTCGATATTAGGGGTGTCTTCAGAATTATCTAATACATCTTGATCTGTGCCCAGTGCAAAATCACCATTTTTAGTATCGAACACTTCTATAAATCCAATATCCCAGTAATTAATAGGATTGCCAAATGAACTTTCTATTTGATTGAATGCATCATACATAAGAAAGTCTCCTGTAAAGTCAAAATTTAATGCATCCGCAAAAAGAACATCACCAGTACTTTCGCCTTCTGTAAATGTAGGGTTGAAAAGTGTGTAATCTTCACCCGTTTCAGTGATAAAATCATAAACATAAATTTTGTTTTCTTGCACTTCTCGTAATGCTGCCATTCGTAAGCCATCTTTTGAAAAAACAGCATTTCGCCACTCTTCATTTGATTCTAATACTCCTTCAGCTACGATTGAATTTGTAGACCAGTCCATTAGAATATAGTATAATTCTTTATCTTGATTAATAAATAGAATCTCACTACCATCATCCGATATACTAGGCACACTGACAGGATCCTGAGTCGTCAATGGGTTGAATAATAGGGTTCCGTCAGTATTTGTTATAAAGGTTCCATCAGCATTCGTTATAAATAGATCCTGTTGAGCTGTAGTTGTGAATAATATAAGATCTTCACCTGGATTAGTCTCGACATCAGTTGTTACTACAGTACTTTCTCCGTTGAAAATCTCTACTGCATCGAAAGCCGCTCTAGCAGAGTTTGCTACCCCTGATCCATAAAGGTCATTGGCAGATTGCACTACTGCAATACGTGCATCAATGAATTGAGACGATTTGGTCAAGTACTTATCTAGTGCTCTATAGTACACTTTCTCCGCTTTGTTTTTCCCTACACCGCTAGAATTTGCAAATTTAAAGAAAGCCCAATTAACTATTCCACTATTGATATGCACTCCACCGTTATCTTGGCTTCCCGTGAATCGCTCACTATACGTTCTTGGTTGCCATCCAGCATTGAAGTTGCCTGTGCTAGCTCCATTATGTGGATCTTGAAGACTTCTTAATGCTCCAGAAGGGAATGCAGAGGTATTTACTACATCTTCCCCGATCAACCAGTCGTCACGATCAATCATAGCACCGAAGATGTCAGCAAATGATTCGTTAAGTGCACCCGATTCTCCTTGATACTGAAGATTGGCGGTACTCTGTACCACTCCATGAGACATTTCATGACCAGCAACATCTAATCCTCTAGCCAGTGGTTTAAATGCATTATCACCATTTCCATAAAACATAGCAATTCCATTCCAAAAAGCATTTCCTAAGGAGCTACCATCTTCATCAGCGATGTTTATCAGCCCTATGACATTACCTCCTGCTCCATTGATAGATTCTCTTTCGTGGATCACTTTGAAATATTGATACGCTTGTCCACCGTTATATTGAGCGGATACTCCTGTTTGTTTTCCAGAAAAGTTAGACGAATTAGACACAACATGATCATATTCAAAATCACTATTCTGTGGATTTGTATTAAATGCATCAATCGTCCATATAGTGCCTACCGGATCATTTGGAATATCAGAATTTACATCATCATACATCGTTCTTGCAGCATCGATAAGATAAAATTGATTGTTTGATTCATAGGTGTTTATTTGTCTTGTAGATCCGAAAAGATCCTGAGCATTCGATACAGTTGGTCCATCTGGTGGTGGCAACAGTTCATTCTCACTTGGTGACATATTATCTTTTGTGAGATCCTCACTTTTATTTACACCATGTTTGCATATTGAATGATCATCATGGTTATGGAATCTACACATATTTTGATGTTTGCTTACAACTTCACCAGTATGGGCATCCATTATGTATTCCCATCTGTCTATGATGCTTTTGTAGACAGTCATTTCATAACACAACTTATCATCATAGATTATCAAGTCTCCTTTAATTTTTTCGAAATCAAAAAGATTAAACTTATCATTGCTAACTTCTTTGATACCACCAATTGAAGTGAGAGTAAGTTGTTTTACTGTCGGTAGATCCAAACTAGGCGTTACGGATTTAATATTTGGAGTTTTGACATATCTTCCATTAAGCCATTGAGATTTATTATTAAAGTGATAGATTACTTCTGCTCCATAGATAGGTACACCCATATACAACTGTTGGTATTTCATATGGGTCATACCTAGATCATCTATATCTGATTTTATTATTATGAATTCTTCAGAAGGATTCTCGATAGACATAAGTCCTTTAGCATTTTCTAAAAAATTCAATGCCTTCCCCTCTTTCGTATCTGTACTTCTTAATGCTAGTTCAGGTTCTCCACTAATGAGAATTGGCAGGTTGTTTTTTGCTCTATTTTTCACTCTTAGTCCATTTTGCTCTAATGGTAAATAAGTCAAAGTTTTAGGACTAAAGTTTCTGTTTGTTATCGTTTTATTTCCATTGATTTTCTTGAAATCTGGAACATCAATTACAGTTGCTGATGCTTTAGTATTACTACTAGAGTTGATAGTTTTTAATTGTGCAAATGCACTGCTCGTAAACGTAATCAATAGTAGAATTATAAATAAATGTTTCATGTGTAGATTTTATTTTTATTGAACTAGTTTAGAATTTGGCATTGATTTCAGACTTTTTTGGTTTGGATTCTTTGTCGTTATTCATTTTGATTTGATTCATCACATTCCTAAAAAACAATTGAAGTGTTTCTGAATCTTTATCGCCTTTTTCCCAGCTGATTTTATTTTTATTATCTCCCTGTTCCATTGTAACAGAATAGAGCAGATTCCCGTAGGTTTGCACTTTTAAATCTGCAAGACCAAGAATATCATAATTTGAGAATATCTGATCTGTTATATCTTGTGGCAAGCTTTTTTGCTTATCCATCACACCTTGAGTTTTTGATGCTTTGAAAAGTTGACCATTTTCTAATAGACAATATGTATTATATTTTCCTGTAAATCCGCCGCCATGTGAGACGGTTAATTTTTTACCGATAGATTCTTGAGGCGATTCCACTTTATTTGATTTACATGCAAATGCGAAAATAGATAGGGCAAAGACAAATAAGAGTTTATTCATATGTTTAAAATTTTATTTTTTTGTAAAAAAATCAACGATCTATGTTTAATCATCTCCTTGGGTGTCTGCAGCTTCTTCTCGGCATCTTAAAAAATAAAAATTTAAGGGCACAAATTTCAATTCTGGTTTGAATTGGAATAAAAAATAACCAATGATCTTAATTATTTCCTCTGGTCTCTAAAGTTCAGTCATCGGCGTTTCATATGATTTTTGTTTATAAGATTCATCAGAATCCCAATATATGATCAAAGACTGATAATAATGAAGGAATAATAATATAGATAAGTTAAAATCTTATTTTTATTCTTTTATAAATATAAAATCCCCTTACTATTGGATGGAATTTATACTCTAAAGATCTGTTTTTGAGTATCTTTACAATAATAGCCCGATTTTTGTGTTATTCTTGAGGAGTAAAATATTAAAATAATATTAGTCTTTGCGATTTTATCAAAAAGGCATCACTAAAAAACAATAAGAAAATGAAAAAGATTTTAATCGCTTTGTCTTTATTTATGATGGTAGGAGTTGCTGCCAATGCACAGGCTAAGAAATGTGCTAAAGGTGCAAAGTCTGCATGTTGCGCTAAGAAAGCAAGTGCTTCAACTGATGCTGCTACTTCAACAAGAGTTGCTTCTGCAATGACTGAGGCGGATGTAGCTGCTGAGGCAGATGCAAACGTAACAGCTAGAGTTAGTGCTGATAGCGGAACTAAGTCATACTACATGAAGTCAGTATGTGAAAAGTCTGGTGCTGTAGCATGGGATGAAGTTAATTTCTGTGATAAGTCTAAGAAATTTACAAAAGTAGCTTCTGCTTCTATGGAAAAAGACGTAGAAACAGGTGAAGTGAAAGCTGCACCAGCTAAAAAAGCATGTAAAAAAGGAGCTAAGGCTTGTTGTTCAAGCAAGAAAAAAGTGGGTTAATCACTGATTCTCTTTTTTGAAAGATATTGAAGCCGTTTCATTAATTTGGAACGGCTTTTTTAGTTTGAAATAACTTAATTTCTCAAAATGTTGTAAAGAATATAAATAAGCTACTACAATAATGATTTGAAGAGATTATGGTCCTGCTACTGTCAATGATGTAACAGCGAAAACTAAAAAGGGAAAGAAAAGGTAGGCGACGGATTTTGACAATAGAAATGATGATTAGGAATGATTCAATAATAAAGTAACATTTTCTACTTGTTATTTTATCTTTCTGTAGCGTAAAAAGCCTCGCCAATGCCCTGCATTGTCTACGTTTTTTGCCTTGTTGAAAAATAAAATACCTGTGTATAAGAGCGAACTTTATTAAGTGTATCATTCCTTAGTGATTGATAAAAGATATTTTGAGTGACTAAAAACTCTAAAATCTGAAATTAAATGGCGTATAATTTACATATATCGAGATGACATTGTGAAATTCTCAATAGAATCCATTTTTTCCTGTATTATTAACATAAAACCGTGTTATGATTAATCGTATTTTCTTGATTTCTACTTTTGTATATTTCGTTACCATTTGTCTTGATGCTCAACAGATATTTGAAAAGATAGATTCTGATAGTGAAATTAGTGGTGATGCCAATGAATATTTGTCTGCTGTGGATTTTTACCAAGTGGATTTTTCTACTTTAAGAAAAACCTTAAACAATGTGGGTCAAATTGAAATAGCAATTCCTGTTGGAGATCATATTAAGAGCATACTATTCACAAAAACAAACATCCTGACTCCTGATTATAGGCTTCATACCAGTTCAGGGAAGACATTGAATACATCTAGTAAATACTCCTTTTATCATGGAGTGGTTATCGGTCAAGTAAATTCTAAAGCTAGTTTTATTTTTTATGATGATATGCTCTCGATTAGCATATTCGATGAAGAGGGGAACTATGAAATCAATAAAGAAGGAAATTTGTATGCTGGGTATTATAATCATGACAGGAAAGAACCAATTATTCTGGACTGGGAATGTCAAGTAATTGATGAAGAAAATTCTCAACTTAAAAATGATAAACCGGGTGGGCGATCAAATACTACTCCAGAATGTGTCACAGTATTTTTGGAAATTGACAATAATATGTATGTCAAAAAAGGGTCTGATATTGCCAATACTGAAGCATGGGCAATGACATTATTTTCGCAAGTGGCGATATTGTATATCGAGCACAATATTCCGATCAACATTTCAAGTATACAGGTTTGGGACACACCAGATCCTTATGTTTCTGCTACAAATACTTCACAAGCACTTTCTCTTTTTAGGAATGCAGTTCATAATAATCCAAATTTTAATGGGCGGTTGGCTCACTTGCTTTCAGGAAGAAGCTTAGGTGGCGGTATCGCCTATCTCAATGCCTTATGTAGCAACTCAACGAACGTCGCTGTGAGTGCAAACTTAAGCGGTGGAAATGTTCCATATCCTTCTTATTCATGGAATGTCATGGTTGTCTCACATGAACTAGGTCATAATATGGGCTCACCGCACACTCAATCTTGTTCCTGGAATGGAAATAATACTGCCATTGACGGATGTGGAAATATTGAAGGGAGTTGCGCAGATCCTGGTAATCCACCAAACAATATTGGAGGTACAATAATGTCTTATTGTCATCTTACTTCTTCAGGTATAAATTTTAATAATGGATTTGGTCCTCAACCTGGAGCATTGATAGAAGATAGATATATTAATGCCTCCTGCGTTACTGGCGAAAGCTGTTCATACGTATCCCCTTTCAATGATATCTGTGATCGGGCTAAAGAAATTCCCGTTTTGAATTATTGCATAAATGGTTATTATGAAAACTACGCTGCAACGGCATCTGGAGATGGAGGAAATATGAGTTGTGGTGATTCTGGAGTTGAAAATGATATTTGGTATCAATTCGAATATATCAATGTGGATACTATACATTTGACATTTGCAGCGACAAACGATATTGCAAATTTGGTAGTCGAAATATACTCTGGAGATTGCAATGCTTTGACTTCTGTAGAATGTGGATTTTCAGTGAGTGGAGCGTCATTTTCGATTCTCCTTGATGATCCAGCTTTGGTAGATGAGACTCTGTATATACGAGTCGTAGAAAAAGGGTCAGATGAAGAAGGGGAATTTTCAGTTTGTATTTATTCGACAGAGCTGCCATGTCAAGATCAACTGGATACACTTCTTAATATTTATCAAGATTTGGATGGAGCTAATTGGACGAATAATGCAGGATGGGTAGATGGATTCATTAGTGGTACATGTGATTATTGCAATTGGACTGGCATTACTTGTGACTACTTAGGTCAAATAATAGAAATAGATCTATCAAGCAATAATCTGCAAGGAATGTTACCCCAAGATTTAGTTGCATTAATTAACTTAAAGCAATTAAAACTTAACAGCAATCTACTCACTGATACCATACCTAACTATTGGGATTCTCTCGATCAGTTGTATTTTTTGGATTTGAGGTTTAATACATTTACAGGATCGATTCCTTTTTCTTTCACCACGATGGCAAAAATTAATTCTATCCACCTCGACAATAACAGCCTGGATAGCATTATTCCATCGGGGCTTGGATACAATGCTTCGCTTCAGACATTCACTGCCTCCAATAATCTTCTCGAGGGATGTTTTTCTACTGGAATAAGTAACTTTTGTTATAAAGATTCACTAAACCTTGACAACAATCCAGGCCTCCCCTATTCTGGAGATGTGAACCTACTTTGTGAAGAAGGTTGGGGCACAGATTGGGATCTTGATGGATTCTGCAATGAAATAGAGGATTGTGATGATTTTGATGCGGAAATCAATCCAGATGCAGATGAAATATTATGCGATGCTAAAGATAACAACTGCAATGGGATGATTGATGAAGGTTCTGATTTTGGTCCGAATATATGGATAGGTCCAGATACCTTGGGTGTCTTTGATGATTCATTGAATTGGAGTCTTAATCATGTTCCGCTAATCTGTGAAAACGTAGAAATTGGGATAGGCGGAGATACTATTGATTTAATCCTCTTAGGTAATGATACAGGAGAAGGTGGACAGGGAGGAACAAGCGAATTTACGAACCTGCAAATTAGGAATTTAACCATAGGAACCTTTACAACTCTTCATCTTCAGGAATCTAGTTCAATGTCAATTTTGGGAAATGGAGTGATAGAAAACAACGGTATTTTCAATGTGTCAGGTTATATAAACATCCGTGATCAAAATAACACTTCAAATACTGCTTTTCTCAATAATGGCACTTTTAAAACCATAGGATTCGGAGGAATTTCTATCCAGGAAATTGGAGATTATGGAATAAATAATTCAAGTACTGGAATAATTGAATTTGATGGATATAGCAGTATTGATGCATTTAACAGTGATCTTGCCAAAGGGGGTATATTAAATGAAGGAACGATCAATATTCATGGTAATTTTTCTATCTATGGTATATTTTCTGAAGAAGAGGTAAGAAATGAAAACGGAGGTATATTGGAAGTGAAGGATGGAGGCGTTTTGTCGGTGTATTGAAATGAAGATATCAATGACTCTAAGTCTTGGTTAGTACAAAATTATATCTGGTTTTAGTTTTCGAGCTAGTATAAATATGGTCATCTCTCAATAAGAAAATATCATAAAATCTAATTCAGTGATACTTAGGTATATTTCATTATTTTGTGGCAAATTCTTACCATATGACTCTTCTTCAAAAATATCTTTTTATATCAATTATTGTCTTGCTGTTTGGATGCACAGATAATCAGTCACCTGACTCTATCATTATTAATGCCAATGTATGGACAGTTGATAAAGAAAACCCCAGAGCGGAATCGATTGCAATAAAAAATGGCAAAATTATAGCGCTCGGAAAAAATAAAGAAATTAAAAAGCTAAAGTCTGAGAAAACAAAAGTGATCGATGCGAAAGATGCATTTGTGATGCCTGGATGGATCGAAGGACACGGTCACTTTTCTGGATTGGGAAAAAGCTTACAAAATCTCAATTTTTTAAAATCAAAAAACTGGGATGATGTAATAGCTAAAGTCAGAGAGAAGGCCAAAACATTAGAACCAGGAGAATGGATAGAAGGTAGAGGTTGGCATCAAGAGAAATGGGATGAAACTCCTAAGGAAAATTACCATGGCTATCCTGTTCATGATCAACTATCAGCTGTAAGTCCAGATAATCCTGTCATTCTGTATCACGCGAGTGGTCATTCTCTATTTGCAAATGAGAAAGCAATGCAAGCTGCAGGGATAAGTCGTGAAACGGGAAATCCAATGGGTGGGGAGGTCGTCAAAGATGGCAATGGAGATGCCATTGGTGTATTCGAAGAAAGAGCTATGTCTTTAATTTATGAATCATTCAAGGAATATGAATCTGGATTGAGTAAAGAAGAAGTAGACGCTAGATGGTACACTGCTATTACACTAGCAGAACAAGAGTCCATTAAAAAAGGAATCACTTCTTTTCAAGATGCAGGATCTAAATTCTTTGAAGTCGATCGATATGTGAAGATGGCCGAGAAAGGAGAATTAGATTTGCGACTTTGGGCAATGTTAAGACACCCCGTAGATGAAATGATAGGCAAAGTATCTACGGCAAAGGTCATAGGTGCTGGTGATAATTTCTTTACATGCAATGCGATAAAATCAGAAGTAGATGGCGCACTTGGGTCATTTGGTGCGTGGTTACTAGAGCCTTATGCTGATAAGCCTGGGTTCGTTGGCCAAAACACTACAGATATAAAAGACGTAAAAACCATAGCAGAAATGGCGCTCGAAAACGATATGCAACTATGTGTTCATGCAATAGGGGATAGAGCCAATCGAGTCGTAGTTGATATATATGAGGGCATGCTGTCACCTGTTGAAAACGGTAGTAAGAAAAGATGGAGAATCGAACATGCACAACATCTTGACCCTACTGATATTCCAAGATTTGCGGAAAATGGAATCATAGCATCAATGCAAGGAATTCACTGTACTTCGGATGCGCCTTTCGTAGAAAAAAGATTAGGGAATCAAAGGGCAAAACTAGGAGCTTATGCATGGAGGTCTCTTCTAGATGCTGGGGTAGTAGTAGCAAATGGTACCGATGCTCCTGTCGAAGATGTAGACCCTATTCCATCATTCTACGCATCTGTAACGAGAAAAAGAATAGACAATGGAATGGAATTTTTCACTGAGCAGAGCATGACTAGAGAAGAAGCGATCTACTCATATACATTGGGCAATGCATACGCAGCCTTCGAAGAAAATATTAAAGGGTCGATTGAAGTGGGAAAAGTTGCCGACCTGACTATAATGAGCCAAGATCTTATTAATTGTTCAGATGAAGAGATATTAGAGGCTGAGGTTCTTTATACAATTATTGATGGGGTAGTGAAGTATGAGAAGTAGAGTTTGGTTGTGAGACCTCGGAGGTTTTCAAAACCTCCGAGGTCTGGTGTAATTGAGCTGCAAGATCGGTGAACTGGCATAATATACCCCATCCTCAATATACCCCATCCTCAATATACCCCACTCACAAAAAAACTTCACAACTAGTATCAGAAATAATATCAAATTTGCCTACTTTGCTCTTGTTAAGTCAAATACAAACCAAATTACATATGAATAATAGATTGATTGGATGCTTCGTTTTATTTCTCTTTGTTGTAAATGGATTTTCGCAAGCGAAAATATATATCACATCAGAACCTACCCTATGTAATACAGGTGTTGATTTCTACTTCACGGTAAGGAATGAAGGGAATGTAGTAATGACGAATAGCTATTTAAAAATGGATATTCCTGAAATTTGGGGTCCGACGGTATTTGTTGGTGTGTTAAATCCAGGTGAAAATTATGATTTTAAGAAGCGAGTTTATACACCAGGACCAGATTCAGAGTATGTGAATTTTGGTGTTGATTTTGTAACGAAAGCTGTTTTTGAATACTTAATTGAAGAAGACTTTTTTTCAACCCAATCAGAATACAAATCGACCATCCTATGCTCCTACGACCCTAATGATAAACTGGTATCGCCCGATAGAGCATCAAAACGGATCTATCCAGAAGAAGGGCTGACCTATACTGTACGATTTCAAAACACGGGTAATGCAGAAGCCATACATGTATCCATAAAAGACACACTAGATGAATCGCTTGATTATTCAACTTTCCAAGTCATAAGCTCTAGCCACGATGATGTTCTGAATACTATAATAACAGCTGAAAGAAACATAGATTTCAGTTTCGTGAATATCAATCTACCAGATAGTACATCGAATGTACAGGAGAGTCAAGGATATATAACCTATACCATATCTCCAAGATCTGACTTATCTACTTGCACATCGATAAAAAATACGGCTAGTATATACTTTGATTTTAATCCGCCGATCGTGACCAATACGACAGAAAGCATCTACTACATTAATTGTGATGATGATAATGTATGCACAGTAGATGATGTGCTAGGGAAAGATGGACTTTGTAGAGGTACATTCCCAGATACAGATCAAGACGGTTACTACGAATGTGATTCTTGTGGTCTTGCAGAAGTATATGTGGATTCTCTTGGACGTGATGTAGGAATTGAAAGTGCGGACGATTATTTTCAGACATTATTGGGTTGTGATCAGTGTGAGGGGTTAGATGATAATGAGGATTATAATGATGATGGGGTGCCGGATTGTGTGGATCCGCCATGGTACCCTATATGTCCATACGAATTTAAAGTAGATTTCAACTTGGGATTAATTTTAAGATTTAGTAGTGTAGATTTTGAAGAACACCATTATCCAGAACCTATAGCTTTTCAATCAATAATAAATGGTACTGGCGATGCTTTCTATAGTCCTAATTTAAAAATTGATTTTGTTAGAGAAGTCGAAAGTGTGAATGGTAATTACATTGAAATAGTTTACAAAATGAAAATGTACGATTATGTAACAGGTGATTTCGGAAATGTACAAATTGTATACTCAAATCATCAAAGCTGTTCGTTTAACGAAATTGAATTAACCTCATTGCCATGTCCCTCAATGATTAATATAACAAATGAATTATTTATATTTTCAAATATTGAAAAAAACATAGACCAGTCAGAAATTTTAGGAGATTTCATTATTGAAGATGAAACTACAACTTTTAATTTTGACGCTAAAGACTATACTTTACCAGCTATTCTTGGGTCTGTGCTTTATATTAATCCATATAATTCTGGACTAGCTAATGCTTTTTCTGACCCATTTAATGGTGTGGTTACACTACCTTCAGGTCTTGTATGTAATATCAATGATGGACTACCTGAAAATTGCAACTTAGAATATGAGACTGAAATAGTTTTAGGAAAGGAATGCAATGACAACAACCCTTGCACCCACCACGACAAATACCTAACCCAACCCGACGGCACCTGCGCCTGCATCGGAACCCCAAAACCTGACCGTGATCTAGACGGCACCTGCGATGCAAATGACAATTGCTACCTTCTCTCCAATCCAGACCAACTAGATACCGACGAAGATGGACTCGGTGATATCTGTGATACCGATGATGACAATGATGGTATTCCAGACGAAGAAGATAACTGCCCATTGATCAACAATCCCGAGCAAGAGGATGAAGACGAAGATGGCATCGGCGATGTATGTGAAGGACTAGCTGTAGTTGATATTTTGGATGCAGTAACTATTCATCCTAATCCTGTATTGGATGTATTATTTGTTGATCATTCATATGGAGCCAGCTATTCAATTATCAATTCTGTGGGACAGATGGTAAATAAAGGAATGATCGCCGATGATCAAATTAGTGTTGAAGCGTTGAACGTCGGCATCTACTTTTTGATGATTTCTAATGCGTCGGAAGTGAGGACTTTTAGGTTTGTGAAAGGATAAACCCATCCCTCGGATTCCCAAGCTTGCAAAGATCACGGATCGGGACTAGACCTCGGAGGTTTCGAAAACCTCCGAGGTCTCCTTACCTTTTCAAATCATCAACCCGCGAATTTACAATTCTCTACACTGCTCAAGTGTTTACTGCGTGCGCCACTTGATAATTTCTTATATTCACAACTGAATAATAAAAACCTTATCAAGCATGAAATTAACTCGTCTCATTACATTATTCTTATCCCTTGTACTTATCAGTTCCATAAACGGTCAGATTGATCTGGATCAATGGAAAGAACTAAATTTCCGAAATCTTGGACCTGCGGGAATGAGTGGACGGATAACTGCTATAGATGTGGATCTTAGTGATACGGATAGAATATTTGCTGGTTCTGCATCTGGCGGAGTTTGGTTCAGTGAAAACGGGGGCATATCATGGGAGCCAATATTCGATGATCAACCTGTATTATCAATCGGATCTATCAAGATCAATCAAAATAATCCAGCAGAAATTTGGGTTGGAACAGGAGAAGGGAATCCAAGGAATTCATTGAACACAGGAGCGGGCATCTACAAGACGATTGATGGCGGGAAGACATGGAAGCTGATGGGTCTAGAGAAGACAAAAGTCATCCACAGAATTATTATTGATAAGGATAATCCTAATACTGTATATGCTGGAGCGATGGGTTCTCCTTGGGGTCCAAATATAGAAAGAGGAGTATTCAAGACCACAGATGGTGGCAAGACATGGAAGAAGATTCTCTATACCAATGATAAAACTGGAGTTGCTGATATGGTAGGTGATCCAACCAATCCAAACAAGTTGATCGTAGCTATGTATGAGCATATCCGTCATCCATGGGATTATTTTTCTGGTGGAAAAGGCAGTGGACTCCATATCACATACGATGGTGGAGATACATGGAAAAAACTAACAGATAAAGAAGGTCTTCCAAAAGGAGATCTTGGTCGTATGGGCATAGCAATTGCTCCATCTATGCCGAATATCGTATATGCATTAATAGAAGCAAAGGAAAATGGATTGTACAAAAGTACTGATGGTGGAGAAAAATGGAGTTTAGTATCTAAGAAGAATATTGGGAATAGGCCGTTTTATTATTCTGAAATATATGTCGATCCACAGAATGAAAATAGAATTTATAACTTATGGTCATATGTATCATTGAGTGAAGATGGTGGCAAGACATTCAAGACGATCATGGATTACGGAAATGGAGTACACCCAGACCATCATTCATTTTGGATCGACCCTAATGACCCAACTTATCTCATCAATGGAAATGATGGTGGGATGAATATTTCTAGAGATAGAGGTGAATCATGGAGGTTTGTACACAATATTCCTGTTGGTCAATTCTACCACGTAAATATCGATAATGACTGGCCGTATAATGTTTATGGTGGAATGCAAGATAACGGTTCATGGATCGGGCCATCGATGGTGATGAAGCGAGGCGGGATAAGAAATTATGATTTCCAAGAACTGTATTTTGGTGATGGATTCGATGTAGTGCCTTACCCCGATGACAGTCGATATGGATGGGCGATGAGTCAAGGCGGAAACGTTGGTTTCTATGATAGAGAAACTGGTTTGGTCAAGTATGTAAAGCCAGCTCACCCTGAAGGAGAGCCGTTAAGATATAACTGGAATGCCGCGATTGCGCAGGACCCTAATAATCCTTGTGGAATGTATTTCGGTAGCCAGTATCTACATTATTCGGATGATTGTGGAGAATCATGGGTTATAAAATCTGAAGACCTTACTACGAATGATACATCAAGACAACATGCTGATAAGAGTGGTGGATTAACGATAGATGCTACTCAAGCGGAGAACTTCACAACGATATTAGCTATTGCTCCAAGTCCAGTGGATGAAACAGTAATTTGGGTAGGCACGGATGATGGTAATCTTCAATTGACTAGAGACGGGGGATCTACATGGACTAATATCAATAAAAAACTAAAAGGTGTTCCTAATACTGCTTGGATTCCACAGATTGTAGTGTCAGATAAGAATGCTGGAGAAGCATTTGTAGTCGTGAATAATTATAGACAAAACGACTATTCTGCTTATGCATATCATACTAAAGATTTTGGGAAGTCATTTACAAGAATTGCTGATGATAGACAGATCAAAGGCTTTGTAGTATCAATCGTACAAGATCCAGTAGAGCCAAATCTTCTGTTTTTAGGAACGGATACTGGGTTATACATGTCACTTGACAAAGGAAAGAACTGGAAACATATGAATGAAGGGTTTCCGTCCGTACAAGTTAGTGATCTGAAAATTCATCCTAGAGAGCACGATCTTGTAATCGGAACGTTCGGTAGAGCGTTGTGGATCTTGGATGATATCCGGCCACTAAGAAAACTTGCTACTGAGGGTGATAGTATATTGAATAGAGATCTTATGTTATTTGATTCTCCAGTCGGATATCACGGTAGTATGAGATCTTATGATGGTATAAGATTCAATGCTCAAGGGGAATTTATTGGTGACAACAAAAGCGTAAATTATGCTAAGATAAATGTGTGGACTAAACCTGGAGAGGACTTAGATAAGGAAGAGGAAGTAATGGTCTATGTCAAGAATGCAGAAGGAGATACAATACGCACGATCAAGCGAAAAGTTAAAGGTGGATATGATCAGATTGGTTGGTCTCTTGATGAAGATGGTGTGAGGTATCCCAGTAGAAGAGAAGTAAAAGCGGATGCTGATAAACCTGGTGGAGTTGATGTAATGCCTGGCGAATATAAGGTGATTGTAAAAAAAGGAGACCATGTAGATTCTACCATAATAACAGTAAAAATGGATCCTAGATCAGAAATGGGAAGGACTGATATGCAAGCTAATATTAAAGCGAAAAAAGATTTCGAAAAAACAGTTTTAGCTGCCAGCGAAGCTTTTGATCGAATCATGAAAGCTAAGAAAATTGCGAAAAAAGTAAAAGGTTTGATGGAAAATCAAGACTCAGTAATTAAAACAGAAGTAGACAGTCTAAGTAAGTTGATTACAACAGAATTGGATAGTCTTTCGAAACTTTATATGATGCCCGAAGGACTAAAAGGAATCCAAAGAAAACCTGGTTTGTTGAATGGTAAATTATATAGCGCTTCTAGTTCTATTAGAGGCAGTTGGGGTAAGCCTGGGGCCAACTCCGATAATTTAGTGAAAGTAGCTAAGCGAGAAGTAAAAACTACAGTAGATGCAGTAAATAATTTCTTAGAGAATGATTGGAAGCCTTATGAAGCAAGGATAAAAGAGATACAGTTGAAAATATTCGAAGATATGGATAAGGTGAAGATAGACTAATGATTCTATCCTTAATGTGACTTTAATAGTTTTTGAAGGCTTCAGCTTAATTGTTGAAGCCTTTTTAATTTTGATTACCGCTATTTCATTTCCAGGCCATACTTTTTATAATAACCCCATTGGAATACTGCTCTTGCCACTAAGAATATGGAGAGTGCAATCCATACATTTGATCCATTACTTGTTTCAGGAATCATATAGAATGAAATTAGATAAACTACAAGTGCCATCACCATTGCATTTCTCATACTTGTAGTAGCAGTAAGGCCAACAAAAATTCCATCCCATATATAACTGGCAAATCCTAGAATTGGAAAAATGGACATGAAATAGAGTAATTCCTTAGCTACGGCTAATAATGAAGGGTCATCGCTGAACAATCCAAATAATTCAATGCCAAAAATGCAGTAAACGGCGGCATAGAGCATGCTGACCAAGCCTCCCCATAAGAAAGATTGACCTATTACCATTTTAACTTCCTTAGTTTTTTTTGCGCCTTTGTATTTTCCCACTAGACTTTCAGTGGCATAAGCAAAACCATCAATTCCATAGCTCATCCAATTTACAAATTGCATCAAAACTACATTTACAGCCAGTACTACATCCCCAAGTTTAGATGACTGTCGATAGAAAAATCCGAATGAAAAAGTAAGACACAAAGTTCTAAGAAATAGATCAAAATTTACTTTTAGAAATCTGCTATATTCTGATAATGTTGATAGCCGATGCGATAGTGACCAATTGATATAGGCTTGATATTTTTTTAGAATCAGACCTAACCCAATGATAAGGCCTGTGTACTGAGCTATGACTGTTCCAAGTGCTACCCCGCGTACATCCAAGCCCGCAACTTTGACTAGGTAGTAACTAGTTATAATGTTTACTATATTTATTATAATAGTCAAGATCAATGGATAGATCGCATTCTGCATACCGAATAACCAGCCCATGACGACCATCAGCATTAATGCAGCGGGGGCGGCCCATATTCTGATTTTAAAATATTCTAAGATTAGAGGATCATTTTCAGCACTTACAACAAGAGCTGACTTTGCTAATTCGTAAATCGGGAATTGTAATACAAGTAAAAGGATAGCTAAGATTATAGATAAGACTGCAGCCCTCAAAAGTGATAGCCATACTTCGGCTTTATTGTTTGCTCCATAGTTTTGAGCGGTCATGCCTGTTGTGCCCATTCTTAGGAATCCGAAATTCCAATAGATGACATTAAACAGAAATGACCCAAGACCAACTGCGGCTAAGTGTATATTCGATAAACCACCCATCAATATTGTATCAACAGTAGATAGCAGAGGCACAGAAATATTACTCAAGATATTGGGTATCGAGAGCTTAATGATTTCTTTATTGATCTGTTTTTTCATTGGCCGCAAGATATGTAGATTTTTCTTGAGGAATGGTTCAAATAATTGTTAGGTAACTTCAGTAAATCGATCAAATGATACGAATACTACTCTACTTCTTTATTTTATATAAAAAGATGCTACTTTTGAATTGATGAAATTCTCTTAAAATGATTGCACACTACTTTATTCCTGTAATTATTGGTGTCTGTATTGTAGGACTGATGATTTTCTTTAGGAAGCAGATTTTAAGTAAAATAGGAAACACTTGGTGGATACATATTATAGGATTTGTATTTATATATATCAATATAGTTTTGTTGGTTTTTTGTTATGATTTGCTACTAATCAATAGGTTACAAGAGTTTGATATGAATAACGATGGAGTATTCACAGGGAAAGAAATAACACCGGAACAAAAAGAGATGATGCGTAGAGTAGTGAGTGATACAGCCAGAAAATTTTCTATCTACACAGGACTAGTTTACTCTGCGGTAATAACAATAATGCTTTTTTTGACAGATTTATTTAGAATTTACGTTTGGACTAAGTATACAAAGAAGACAAACACATAATACATATAACATATATTCAAAATGTGTTACTTTCGCAGTTAACAAATGTCTTATGGTCGAGACATACAATTAGATATAATGAAAGAATTTTTTAGATTTTTGATAAGCAAACCATTTCTTAAGCAACTGCTTTATGTTTTTATTTTTTTAGCAGTAGTATTGATGCTGGTTCTATTATGGTTGAGATTTTACACGAATCATGGACAAAAACTAGAGTTACCTGATTATATAAATCAAGAAATTGAAGATGCAAGAAAAGATGCGGAAGACAAGACTTTTGAGATTATAATTACTGATTCTATTCATAAAGTAGGCAAACCAGGAGGATTAATAATAGACCAAAATCCTACACCTGGATCTATGGTCAAAGAAAAGAGAAAAATCTATGTGAACGTAACGAAATTTTCTCCTGATCAGATCAAAGTTGGTGATTTACCAATATTGTACGGGAGTGAGTATGATCAAAAAAGAACTGAACTTAAGTACCTAGATATTACGTCTAAAATAAAATCTGAAAAATTTGATAGAGGAGAACCTAACCACATATTGGAGGTTTGGTATAAGGGGAAACTAATTATCAATGATAAGATTTTGAAATCTAGTCTAAAAATTGATAAAGGCGGAGAATTGGAATTTGTAATTAGTAAACCAGAAGGTGGACGTGATTTAATTCCTGACCTTGTATGTCAAGAGTTTATAGCGGCAGAATCAAAGTGTATGCTCTCGAAGTTTCAGATTGGGACAGTGACGGAATTGGGCGAAATTACAGATAGAAGTACTGCTTTTGTTGTAGATCAACGGCCTTCTTTTGACGGTAGTAGCCTGATCAGTCATAATTCAGCTATTGCTGTTACCATAATACAGGAGCGACCAGACGAATGTAAATAAGATTTAATAATATACAAGAAGAAGAAGAATGACAGATATAACGACTGAAGAGCTTAAAATAAAACTTGATAACAAAGAAGAATTTGTATTCTTAGATGTGCGAGAGCAATTTGAGTATGAAGAGTTTAACCTTGGGGCTCAGCTGATACCATTAGGTACAATTCCTGAAGCGCTAAATGACTTAGAACAGTATAAGGATAAAGAAATAGTTATCCACTGCAGATCTGGAGCAAGAAGTGGCAATGCAAAACAGTTTTTAGTTGAGATGGGATATAAGAATGTAAAGAACCTACTAGGGGGTGTAGTAAGATGGCAACAGCTGTATAGTTAATGTTGAGTGAAACCTCCGAGGTTTTATAACATAGGAGGTTTAATTACACACCGAATAAGGTCTGGAGAATTAGCTCTTTGAATATTTGTACTAACATGAAACTAACTATATAATAATTGAGTGTTTTTTGAATTTTCAAAATTATGAATAAGCTATTTTTTGTTTTAGTATTTATTTTGGCATTAAACCAATTATTAGGCCAGTCATCGAACGTTGAATTTAATAATGCGATACCCGCATGGACTCATTTAGCTATAGATTCAACAAAAAATAGCGGTGACAATTTAGATGGAAAAAAACCACTTGACTTATATCGAAACTGATCATTCTGTCATTAAAGATGGATATCTGTATAATGTTTTAGTAAATCTTCAAGATTTTATTGCTGGGGATTTTATAGAAAAATAGATATAGAAAGCGGCAGCAAAGAATGGTCAAACTATTATGATCTAAGCAATAGTGAAAAAAGGGAGTACCCTTCCTATATAAGCTTTGGCGATGACGAAAATGTAGTAATTTCAAATTTCAAAGATAACAGCCCTAATCCTTTCCTTTGGGTAACATCATTTGTGTCACACCGTATCTATGATCATAATAGTGGAATATTATTAGATCACAACATAGTTGATGATACAGATAGCTTAGTTTATGAGGTGGGAGTATCCTACAACGCGAAAAAGTTGTTGTATGATGTTAATTATTCATATTATAGAAATAGAGTAGATGGTGCGGAAGGTGATATGTATGTAGTTTTAAAAAAAATCTACAATAGATGACAATGGAAGATTTGTTTCATCTGATAAAATTGAACTTCCTTTCAAGGGCATGTCAAATATCAACTATATTCTTAAAAAGAGAAGGGGGTTGTTATATTTTTTAAAGATATAAACGAAACCGAAAAAAACTGAACAAACGTACAGAATAGTCGCGGATGAAAATTTAAATATATCAACCCAAGTAGAGATTACCGGCCACTTAATGGATAATGATGATCAATACCTATCCAATATTGGAGATAATATAATTAAAGTTGTAGGATTATATTATGTAAATGGTAATGACAATAATGTGATAGCTCATTTTTCATATTATGACAATGAAGGGAGTTTTTTATATAAGTTCTCTACTCCAAATTTTCAGAATTATCGATTTGTAACTTCTACTTCGCCTAATGGTCAACCATTGCTTGTAATAAGCAAGCCGAGAGAAGGAAATCAATCAAATGCAGATATTCTTTTTTACACTTTTCAGATTCTAAAGGCTTAATGCTTTTAAAAACTTTAAATTATAAAGATTCAAGTGCTTTTATTCAAGTTGTAAAAAAGGTGCTTTGGCCAAATGATAAAGAAATAATACTTCTTGGCACTTACACACCAATTATTAATGAAGCAGGAGGCATGGCTTTAACAGAACTCGAATAGGTGTTAGTTAAATTACCTTTGTCTGAGATCGGTTTCGTTCCAAGTAGAAAAATGAAGAAATAATTGCTTTAAATTTATACCCGAATCCATTTGATCGTTATTTGGAAATTATTCCAGAAGTAAAAAGTGATTACAAAGTCCTTATTTACGATGTAAATGGTTCATTAGTTCTTTCATATTTGGAGAATAATGCTAAAAAAAATCAAGTTTCTACAGCCAACTTAGCTTCTAGCATCTACAATGTACAATTAATGGATATGAACAACGGTAAATCTCAATGGAGTACTGTTATTAAAAAATGATGTTAGCTCTTTCATTGATATACAAATCAGCTTGATAAAGAAGAATAACTTTACTCGTGAGTAATTAACCTTTTTTATTGGGCAAGCTTTGGCCATTTTTTTTTGTCTGCCATGTAGTTGTAGGCAGCTACCCCTTGCAAACCGCCAGTATGTATCCATAGGTAGGAATGATTATTATTGACCATGTTTCGTTCGATCATATCGAAATAACCGGAGATTAATTTGCCATTATAGATTGGGTCAAGAGGGATCCCCGTTTGAGTTTTAAAATCATTTATGAAGCTTATTAATTCATGTGGCGTCTTCCCATAGCCTCCGTAATGATAAGTGCTAATGAACTTCAGTTGGGCATGTTTGTTTGAATCTGTTTTTTTAAGAATTTCATTTTTGAGATAATCACTTTTTAAACTAGAGAAAACCCACAGATCTTTATTAGAATTCAGGTTTTGCAGTATTCCTGTAGCTGTTGATCCAGTGCCAGCGGAGACCATTATTATATTGTGATCAGATTCATTTATCTCAATTGACAATTCGTGTAATCCCTTTTCAGCTAGAACATTTGAGCCTCCTTCAGGAATAAGAACATAATTAGAATACTTGGAAAGGATAGACTTTACCGCTTCACTACTTTCTTTTTCGCTATAGCTAGTTCGATCCACGAACCTTAACTCCATTCCACATTGTTGTGCAAACATGGTTGTTGGGTTATTTTTGTCATAATCGCCTCTGATTATACCAACTGATCTCAGCCCTAGTTCATTACAAGCTGCAGCTGTAGAATAGATATGATTGGAGAATGCTCCTCCAAAGGTGATAACAGTTTCTACATTATTATCTAAAGCATCTTTGAGATTGTACTTTAGTTTACGCCACTTATTACCAGAAATAGTCGGATGTATGAGATCCTCGCGCTTCACAGAAAGAGATACGCTAGCACGGTCAGAAAGTACAGTGTTTACTCTACTAATCGGACTGTAAGTCTTAGGATCAAAAACATCATTCACAGTACCAAAATTAATTTACTAGTAATGTATTTGAAATTCAATATTCGAAATTAAGAATAATTTAATCCATTCTTAATTCATCATCCATATTGTCGAAGAACCTGTACTCAAGCATTTGGAAATCATTATTTCTCTTTATAGTAATCCACGTCTTGAATTCTCTGTACCACTTCACTTGCTCAGATATAATCCCTTTTGTGAGGTATGCATATATGAATGGGTGAACGACAAGCTTTAGTTTTGATTTTGGCCTACCAGAAAGAATATGATTGATATCTCTTTTTATATCATCAATGATAAGTACTGAAGCTTTTGCCTTACCTGATCCAAGGCAGGTAGGGCAAGTTTCCGATGTATCTATTTTTACTTCTTCTCGGACTCTTTGACGAGTAATAGCCATAAGACCAAACTTACTCAGTGGTAATATCGTATGCTGTGCACGATCATTCCGCATGAAGTCTTTCATCTTATTGAAAAGAGAGATTTTATGATCGGTATTCTTCATGTCAATGAAGTCAATGATAATGATACCACCAATATCTCTCAATCTTACCTGTCTAGCCACTTCTTCTGCAGCCTCTAGGTTTACCGATAGTGAAGCGTCTTCTTGAGATCTTTTATTCGCTTTGGGACCACTATTTACATCTATGACGTGCATAGCTTCAGTATGTTCTATCACTAGATAAGCCCCACTGTGCATCGTATAAGTTTTACCAAATGAGGATTTGATCTGATTGGTTACTCCAAAAGCATCAAATATCGGTCTCGAACCAGTATGATGCTGAATAATTTTTACTTTTTCAGAACCAATTGATTTAAGATATTCACGGCTACTATTGTATAAGTCTTTATCATTTACTACAACTTTATTGAAGTTGTCAGATAAAATATCTCTTAGTATGCTTGATGTTTTATCTATTTCGCTCAACAGTTTTCGTGGACTGTTCGCTACTTTAAGTTCATCAAATATCTCTTGCCACTTGTCGGTAAGTCCTCTGATTTCTGAATGCAGATCAGCGACCATCTTACCTTCTGCGGCTGTACGCACTACTACACCAAAATCTTTAGGCTTGATGCTTTCGACTAGGACTTTTAATCGTTGTCTCTCAGAATTATTACCGATTTTCTTAGATATCGATACTACATTGTTGAACGGTGTCAATACAACATATCTACCGGGAATTGTGATTTCACAACTTAGTCTAGGCCCTTTTGTAGAGATAGGCTCTTTGAGCACCTGGACAAGAACGTAGTCGTTTTTGGTAAATACTTGATCTATCTTACCATTCTTTGGATTATCAGCTAGATTCTCAAATTTTTCAAGGAGGTGAGAATCTAGGTTTTTACCCATCACTTCTTTAGTATATTTTTTGAGAGACAGTATCTGAGGACCAAGATCTGTGTAATGTAGAAATGCATCTTTTCGGTGACCAAGGTCAACAAATGCAGCATTGAGACTAGGTCTCATTTTTTTAACGTTACCAAGGAATATATCCCCTACTGTAAAGTTACTGTTGGTCTTTTCATTATGAATTTCGACCAAGCGATTATTCTCCATCAAAGCGATTTCTACTTCGGTTGGTGAAGAATTTATTATTAATTCTTTATCCACTTTATTAGGATTTAGTGGACAGTCAGTATAGTAATTTCATTATATACAATACAAGAAAGATGATAACCTAACCGCTTTGACAAGGTTATCTGTTATTCATCAATATCAATCAATATATAGTAACTTAGAAAGTGGAAAATATCCAGAAAGTGAGGAATATATATAAAAACTATAAAAGTGAAATTAAACTATAAGAAACTATAATTTCAATTGTTTTATCATTAATAGTTTCAAGTTGAGTTGTCATTACTCTACATCCGTACTCATAAGTCGAATGTTCTCCTTCTTCACTTATGGGAAGTTCAAATTAGAGTTTTGACTGGATTTCTTTTTGTCCGATTTAATTTTTTATTTTGATACATCTCTGTATCTATCAGACATATAATTTATTTTAAAAATTATATTATGTAGGGTCGCTCGATATAAATCGAGCCTAAATAATAATCACTTTTCTTTCTTCTAAATTACTTCATATAACGAAAAAGTGCTTGATGGTATATTTACAATACCATCAAGCAATATAGACTGTCTAGATTATTATCTTTTCTTTGTCTTATGTCTGTTTTTTCTAAGTCTCTTCTTTCTCTTGTGAGTTGAGATCTTATGTCTTTTTCTTTTCTTACCGCACGGCATAATCTACAGTTTTAAAAATTATTAATTTATTTCTTACACTTATCTTGAAACTCCTTAGACTTAGATTCATTCCCAGCTTGTGCATAGGCCTGAGCTATAAGACATATAGAGTTATTGTTTTCTGGTTCTAAGCTTAATGCTTTCTCCAATCTCTGGACTGCTTTTTTAGTCTGATTTGTTCTCAGAGCCAATCTAGCAAGTTGATTCATCACCTGAACGTTTTCAGGATTGTTTTCGTTCAACTTTAGCAACATTTGAATTCCCTGCATCGGACTGGTATCAGGATTGTCTACATATATCAACGCAAGATTGATCTTATCATTGATATTGTTATCAGACAAGCTGATAGCATTTTCGAATGCTTTTACAGCTCTTCCTTTTGCAAAAAGAACTTCTTTCTCTTCATTACTGCTTTTCATACCTATCTGATAGGTAGTTCCAGCAATTGACCAAGCTTCCTTGGTGTTTTTTTTCTTAGCTATCTCTTCAGCGAAATATCCAGATACTATAGGTACTTCAAATTCGTACCATTTCGATGCCATACTCTTTGCTCTTTCTATTTTATCATCATCCGACTTGGCATCATGATATTCTGTCTGTAGCGCTTCTATGATATTCAGTTGATCTTTTGACAATGCTTTTTTTGCACTAGCTACGATGTTTTGAATACCTGTGGCCTCTATATTAGTTGCTCTGGACATGATTGCCGCTTTCTGTTCTTTTGGGATCGTACTCATTCCAAAATATATAAAACAGAACAAAGTGATTACAGCGACAACAAGGATTGACTGTGATTTACTTATTTTCATTGTCAATAGGGTTTTGTTATTGCTTTTTGACTACTCTTTAAAGTGAGTTTATTTATCCGCTTCAGAAGGCAGTTCATTTACATTTTCCTTTACTTGCTCAACGAACACTTTCGCTGGTTTGAATGAAGGAATAAAGTGCTCTGGAATCTCAATTGCTTCGTTTTTCTTTATATGTCTACCAATTTTCTTCGCTCTTTTCTTGATTACGAAAGATCCGAATCCTCTAATATATACATTCTCACCTCCTGCAAGAGAGTTTTTTACTTCCTTAAAAAACATTTCCAAAGTTACTAAGACGTCAACCTTAGGTACTCCCGTTTTCTCTGATATTGTTGCTACTAAATCTGCTTTTCTCATTAATACTTTGGTTTTTAATTAGTTATGACCAAATTTTTGCTTCATTTTTTTAAAGCGAGGCAAATTTCGCAATAAAAGTGAATAATTGAAATTATTCACTACTTTTTTGTGATAAAAAAGTGATTATTGTGCATATTAACCTATTCATTTACACTATTTTAAAATAAGTTACCATTCTTACTATGGATGTTTTCGAAGGTTTTCGAAATTATATTACTTCATTTAAGTGATGACTTCATAATTATACGTCAAAAAATCGATTTGGATATAATAAACCACTGTAAGCGAACATGCTACGAAATTGTATGCAGTTCTTAAGTATGGTGATGGGTCTTTTGTACTGTAATTTCAGTATATAATGGACTTGAAAACTCAGTTCGGATTGTAAATTTTGTATACTGTCTCATTGTATGACAATCCCGAAAGAAAACTATATTTGATACATAATATAGGCAGTATGACATTAGGTAATTTTTTTCAAGCGCTATCTGATAATCCTTCGGTAGTTTGCTTTTTATTCGTTTCAGTGCCATTGACAGCATTTTTAGCATCAATATTTGGTAAGAACGAAGGAGCTGTAAGTCCCTGGAAAGAGTTATATTCTACCCTTGTATATTTAACATGTATACCAGGAATATTTGCAGTGACGCTCAATATTTATTTATTTTTATTTGATCGTCAACCAATCAATGATGTCAACCTTTATACCCAAGTACTACCTATTATCAGCATGGTACTCACACTTTGGTTGATAAAAAAGAATGTAAAGCTTGATCAAGTGCCTGGGTTCGAAAAGCTCGGAGGACTTATTATGATTCTATTTGCACTCATTGTATTAATGTGGATACTTGAGAAAACCCATATATTTGTTATTACAGTAGTTCCGTTCTCTTATTTTGTCATCCTTTTTGTGGTCTTATTAGTTGGATTAAGATTTGGGTGGAGACGGATCGTTAATTAGAAATAGCTAATTAGATTGTCTAGTCTTATCTTTTAATTCTCGATTTTCATAGGATAGGATAGTTTCTGCACGTGCTTCTCTCTTACTTTTTTCCAAATTGAGCATATCTGTTTCAAATCTTGAGCTGTTTTTACCACTATTTTGCCAATAATAGTATCTTAGGTAGTCTTCAAATGACAATTCCGAATTGCTTGCTTTATGGTACAATTTAAAGTGTGCTTTCCTTTTTGATTCCTCTAATTGAAGTGTATAAAGAAGGTTTAGTTTGTATCCTGTAGATTTACTGCCATGAAAATTGACCCAGGTTCTTTTACTTAAAGTCATTTCTTCTTTGATAATAGCTACGAAGTTTTCTTTGCCCTTTTTTAGCTTCGGTTTATCTACATAGAATGCATTCGAAAAGCTAAAGAATGAAATGTCCTGGGCACCGAGAAATCGATAAAACTCTTCTTCTGTTTTACCATCTTTAATCTTATCACCATTCAAGGCTAGGTATTCGGTTAGCATGTAGGGGATTTTGTATTCCTTTCCTAATACGATAATACTATCAATATTGAGATATACAAGATTTGTTATTTTATTATGAAACTCAAGTGATTTACCATTAAGAGATGTTTCTATATTTTCGAATTTTAAATCTAAAACATCTTGATAAATTACATCAAAAGTTTGAATGAGCTTGTCTTTTTTTTGTGTGCAAGATGTAAGTAAGAGTGCTACATAGAAACAGAAAATTGTATATCTTTTAATTATCATTTATTTACTATTTCGGATTTTGATTTGAATATTGTTATCATGACGGGTGCAATTATAACATCTGCAATACTGCCCATATACTTTTTACTCCAAGTGCGATTGTCACTACTAATACGAATAGACCAATAATATTTTGATAAGTATTATTTCTATGGTTTTTAAGTACAGATCTTTTGTTTACAATCCATAAGAGAAACCCGGCTATAATTGGTAGTAGCATTCCATTGGTGAATTGGGCATATCTTATAATCACAATTGGGCTCCAGCCAATGCTAGAGAATAAGACACCTAGTAATAATATAAATATCCATACTCCTCTAAATGCTCTACTTTTTAGATTTCTATTCCAGTCTAATAGCTCGGTACATACGTAGGCAGCGGCCAGTGGAGCTGTAATGGCTGACGTCAATCCCGCTGCAAATAGACCAAGGCCAATCATATATCTGGCAGATTTTCCAAGAAGTGGTTCCAAGCTTTGTGCCATATCTAACGCGCTTGTAATCGTTAATCCTTTGCCATGCAATGAAGCCGCTGCAATGATAATCATCAATGAAATAAAGCCGCCCAAGAAAATGGAAATATACAAGTCTTTCCTCACGGCACCTAAATGAGTACTTCCTTTCCACTTTTGTTTGACCAATGATGCGTGGAGAAATAAATTATAGGGCACTACTGTTGTTCCTACTATACCCATTATTGTTAATGTACTCTTTCGTGGCATCGTTGGAATAAACATTCCACTTATTATTTCACTCAATGAAGGCTTGGTCAGAATTGCAGCTAATAAAAATGAAATACTCATTAAGATTACAATGGCTATCAATAGTCTCTCGATCAGTTTATAGTTGCCTATATATAAAATTACAAAAGCTATTGTTCCAACTAGAAGACTAAATGGATTGAGCCTCCATTCTGGTTTGCTAATCCCCATTGCATCTAACCCCATAACGGCTCCTGATAGATTCCCAGCTTCATATGCGGCATTACCAATAACTATAGCCGAAAGGATAAGCAGGATAGACAAAACTTTTAATATAGGTTGTTTTATCTCTGTTCGTATGATTTCCGATAGTCCTTTATTTGTTACAAGGCCTATCCTTGCTGACATTTCTTGAAGCACCATAGTCGCAAGTATGGAAAACACCATAGCCCATAAAAGATCAAATCCATGAGTGACTCCGGCAGCAATACATACTGTGACTGTGCCGGGGCCAATAAAAGCTGCCGCAATCAACGTGCCAGGGCCTATGTTAGAAATCCATTTAAACATCGTTTTTATACTTGGTGTATCGTAAAGATATAATTCTTTGGATAGTATGGAAGTTTATGAAGTTAGGTTTCAGGTTCTGGATACCAACTTAGATGATGACACGTTGGAAAAGACCAAACCAATAGAATTGAACTTAGATAGCTCCATAAAGCGATTATACGATTCAAGAAGTTAAGTGATTTAGCAATTTAATAAGCTAGTAAAACTACTCTTCTAGAGTCTTAGGTAAGACAATTACTTTTACTGTTTCGATCTTGGTATCTGATACTTTTTCGGATATAAACCTGTAACCATCAAGGTCAAGCTCGTCACCTTCTTTTGGTATAGTTTGATGTGTCATGACGATATAACCAGATAGTGTATGGTATTCTCCTTCTGGGAAATTGATATTCTCGTATTTTTCATTGAGTTGACTAACTTCTAATCTTCCTGCAAATCTATATTCTGTATCAGAGATGACCTCATCTGAGTGATCTTCTTCATCATATTCATCTTCTATCTCACCGAATATTTCTTCGAGTATATCTTCAAGTGTGATCAATCCTGCGGTGCCGCCAAATTCATCAACTACACAGGCAATAGAGGTCCCTTCTTTTATGAAGTTCATCATCAAATCCTGTACATTCATTGCTTCAGGAATATAGGAAATTGGCATGATGCTTTTTGTGAGATTCTCTGGATTTTTAAGTAATTGCTGGTGATGGATATATCCTACTACATTTTCTATGTCCCCATCTTTAACTATGATTCTAGAGAGTCGAGCTTCTTTGAAAGCTTCTAGTAGGTCGTCAAGACTGTCCTTTGCATCAATGTGGATGATCTCATTTCTAGGTATCATGCAGTCTCTAACCTTCACTTGTTTGAGATTAAGGGCATTGGTTAGAATCTCCTTATCTATGGTTTCTTCTTCTGAGATAGAGTCGTTGATGTAATGTGCAAGATCAATTTTTGTCAGGACATTTTCTACTTCATCGGTAGGTATTCTGAAAATTGATTTTAATAAAAAGTTGGACAGACCAGTCATGATAGATGCTGGGATCATTAATATCCACTTTAGGAAACTAAGAGGATAGCTAAACTTATATAGTATTTCATTTGCATAAAGTCTAAAAAGTGTTTTTGGAAGAAATTCTCCAAATATCAGTACTACAAGCGTTATAATAAGTGTGACTATAATAAGGAGTAATTTCGATTCTTCAGCAAATGGGGGGCACAATAATGGCTCTATCAACTTCGTCATGAAGATTGTAAAGATGACCAAGGAGATATTATTACCTACCAACATGGTGCTAAGAAACCCTTTTGGCTTTTCATAAAAATTGGCAAGAATCCTTCCTCTTTTATCACCCTTGTTTCTCATTACCTCAATCCCTAGCTTATTGGCAGAGATGAATGCAATCTCTGCACCTGAGAAAAAGGCAGATAGAATGAGCGTGATAAAAATTATAACAATAGTTGATAACATGGTGCAAATATAAAGCAAGTCATGATATTATTTAAGAAAAGATAAATCATAGATGACCATGAGGAAGTTTATAGCTACTAGTTGGAAGTTTTATGTCTGGAATGTTAATACCATTTGGTGCAATTCAAGCGCAACATATGAAAGTAATGCCGGATGGAGTTAGAAATCCAAAGGCAGATCATAATTTTATATTTCTACAGGAGGAAGCCCAAATAGTTTATGATACAGTCACAAATACTATATGGTACTTTGATAATTCTATGTGGAATGAAATTGGAGCGGATGATTTAGGTAATCATATAGCCACTGAAACGCTTGAGATGGCAAATCATCTGATCAAGAGTCTCGGAACACCCGTAGATGATTCAGATGCAGCAACTAAGATATATGTTGACCAACAAGAGGATGTAGATACAGATCCTATGAATGAACTCCAAACAATTACGGCTTCGTTAGAGGGTGATACGATGTACTTGTCCAATGGAAGTTGGTTAATTGTGCTAGGTCTCAGTAATGCAAATTATATAAAATACTTTGAAGGAAATGTATACATATAAGTGGATCTAGGAGATCAAATATGGTTAAAATAACATCTAAAAAGGACAAAGTATAATGATGGCACGCCAATAGAAAATGTAACTGATCAGATTGAGTGGGGAACTACTAATAGTCCTGCTTTGTGTTGGTATGATAATGATTCCTGTGCATATCATGCAAATGATGGTATTTTCTACAATTATTTTGTTGTTGCAGATACAAATGCACTTAATATATGCCCTGTTGGTTGGCATGTTCCATCTAAAATTGAAACTCTCGCAACAACTTTAGTCGGCGTATTAGTTGCAGGTGGGAAAATGAAAGAAACTGGATTTGCAAATTGGCTATCTCCTAATACAGGAGCAACAAATTTATCAAACATGACTCTTCTTGGAACGGGAAATAGAAATCAATCGGAATTTTTTATCAATGAAGGTAATTTGACTGCAATATGGTCAAGTTCTAATGCCCTTTCTCACCCTTTGAAAGTATGGAATGAATCAGTATGGTACACAAATACGACTTTATCAGTGAATTCACAACCCAAAAGATTAGGTTTGAGTGTTAGATGCATTAAGGATTAGAAAATAGTAATCTAACAGGGGACTGGTGATCCAGCCTATATAGTGGTATGCTCTTTTTTTGTTATGAAGATCAATTCTAACCACTAAATCAAGCTACCTGCTTAATCTTATATTCCTGACTTTTCAATATCTTTCTAAAAAAGTCCTTGCTCTTTGGAGTTAATAATTCTTCCATCACAACTACGAGAGAAAGTATGTCTAGCAAGCAGTTTATACGACCTTCTGTATCAAAAAACTTATTGACGATTAGAATTTTATTATTTTCGACAATACAATAACCGCTTTGAAAGTTTCCTTTTTCGTAACGAATAGTATAATCTTGCTCTTGGAAGATCAATTCTAACTTATGAAGTGTTGTCTTTGTAAAGTTTAGCATTGTTACTTTTAGTATTCTAGCACAAATATAAGATAATCATATATATGATGGATTTAAATATTACCCAATTTTCAAAAAGGTTGTTACCTGTCCTTCTTGTTTTCTTTTTAGTGGGTCTATCTTCAGCGGATGCCCAGAGATTTAAGGGGAGTGCTGTGTTTGGTTTTAATCTAGCACAGATAGATGGAGACGAATTGGCGGGTTTTAATAAATTAGGACTTACTGGAGGAGTGAAATTAGCTTACCCAATCAGAGATAATGTAGATATAAATATGGAGATGCTGTATAGCCAAAGAGGGAGTAATGATGGATTTGGATTTGGGAGGGATTCAGATAATTATACAGATCTGAAATATCTAGAAATACCAGTATATGCCAATATTATGGACTGGTTTATAGCCGATGAAGGATACCATAAAGTAAAGGCACATGCAGGGCTCAATTTCTCTTACCTGTTTGCTGTGGACTCTTCTAATGGAGCGGTGAGCAATGACATCGATACTTATAATCGGAAAAATATCGGTTATTTATTGGGGGTGGACTATATGTTTACGAAACACTTAGGGACAACAGTCAGATATAGTCGTGCATTTAATAGTATTTTGGAAAGTAATGCGATCAGCTATTGGATTACGGTACGTACAGAGTATTCATTCTAGTTAATGTGTGTCTCTTTGCTTTTGAACTTCAGTTCATCAAATTTCATTTTTCCCTAAAAAAGAAAAAAGGAATTGAACATTTTCAGTGCTTAGTTATGGATATGCTCCTCTTAAAAGAGCTTCTCCAAATAATTATCGATATTAAAATAAGCGCTCACAAATCATTTTAACCCTAGTTTTAAACCACTTCAATTCATAAAAGCATATTTTGCGAACAAATCTAAAACAACTATGATAAGATCGATCATATTATTCGTCGGAGTGATGCTAGTTTTGTCTTGTAATTCAGACCCCAAAAAGAGTTCTGCAACTATATTAACTGCGCAGGAATCTACCAAAATAGCGTCTAAATTTAAATTGCCTAGTCTTCCTCAATCTGAAATGGTAAGACTATTTCAGGAAGCTACATTTATAGACTATATTTTTTATGATCTTCCTTTTTCGATCAGTCAAGACAATCAACCAAGCATTCATGCAAATTTGAAATTGATATCAACAGGAGTATTAGATGATTTACCTATGCATTGTAAACCAATAGGTAGAGAGTTTTTCCAAATTAATGGCGAGATAGTTCATGAAGCAGATTTATATTTTTCGGATGGTTGTTATGGGTACGTATTCCTTAAAGATGAGAAGCCTACCTATGCTAACAAGCTTACAGAAGCCGGTATGAAGTTCTACACGAATATTATCAACCAATCTAATCAAATCAAGAATAAAGCTATAGATGGGAAGTAAACTTGGAGTCATTGACCTTGGCTCTAATACCTTTCATATATTAATAGTGAGGAGGAACATAGATGGAAGTCTTGTAACTTTGCATAAAGAAAGAGCTTTTGTAAACCTTGCGGAGAATGGGATAGAACAGCTAAGTGAAGAAGCTATGGATAGAGGGATAGCTGCCTTAGTAAAGTTTAGTGAAAGTCTAAAAAAATACGATGTTAGCCGATTTTCAGTAATAGGAACATCAGCATTGCGATCTGCAAGTAATAGTTTGATTTTTTGTCAACGAATAAAAAATCAATTAGGGATAGATATAGATATCATCGACGGTGATCGAGAAGCTGAATTAATATATAAAGGGGTAAGAGAATTGATGAAATTAGATGATGGTCCTCAAATCATCATGGATGTCGGTGGTGGAAGTGTAGAATTTGTTTTAGTAGAGAATGATCTACTAACATGGTCTGCTTCATACAACCTAGGTGTCGGTGTGTTGCACAATCTTATAAATATAACCGACCCGCGAACAAAAGAAGATATCAATACAATCAGTCAATTCATAGACAAAGAGCTGAAATCACTTAAGGCCATTGTCTCAGAAAAATCAATAGATGCCATTATCGGTGCTTCGGGTTCTTTTGAAGTCGTACAAATTATGAACGGAGAAGAGGTCTCATCGAATAGCATGACAGAGATATCATTGGCTGATTATCACTATATATCTCAAAGAATTATTTCTTCTACGGTTGCAGAGAGAATGAATATGAAAGGATTACCCGAGTCAAGAGTAAAATTGATAGTGGTCGCTATGATATTAATAGACAAAGCGATAGAGATTATTAAACCAAAAAGACTTCTCGTGTCTCCGTTTGCGTTAAAAGAAGGTGTACTGAGTGAACTGACTAGCTCTTGATTGGTTATTAAATGTTTAGATCAACTTTTTTTATGAAGATATTAATGGTGTGTTTGGGAAATATTTGTCGCTCTCCATTGGCAGAAGGAATCTTAAGGTCAAAAATAGAAAGAGCAAACCTAGACTGGTCAGTAGATTCTGCGGGTACTAGTAGTTGGCACATTGGAGCACAACCTCACAAAGGATCGATATCAATCGCAGATGAAAATGGAATAAATATTACCAATCAAAGAGGAAGACAGTTTTCTGTTCGAGATTTTGATGCATTTGATCTTATATTAGCGATGGATTCGGAAAACTATCAGAATATAGTACAGCTAGCAAAAGATAATTCACAAGAAGATAAGGTGAAACTAATGCTAAACTATGCACACCCTGGCTCAAATATGGCAGTGCCTGATCCATACTATACAGGTGATTTTCAAGAAGTGTATGATCTATTAGATCTGGCTTGTGCAAACTTGATAGCTGAGATAGGTTAGCCAAATTAGAAAAATCAAAATATTAAAATAAATAAACACGTTTCTGCTATATGCAATGGATTAATTTTTTTATCATAATTCTATTTTCACTCCCTTTGAATCATTCAATGGAGAAAGTTGATGTGTATCTGAATGATGCATACAATTCTAGAATGTTGAAGAAAGTTAATAGAGTGAGAAGTACAGGATGTTTTTGCGGTAGAAAATATATGCCAGCTACCACTCCTCTAACGTGGAATGATACACTATTCAAATCCGCTCTAGGTCATGCTAAGGAGATGACTCGGTACAATTTTTTTGCACATTTTTCAATTGATGGAGATGATATAGGAGATAGATTGGAGTCGTATGGTTATGACTGGCGGGTTGCAGGAGAAAATCTTGGTGAAGGCCAAAGATCATTTGACGAAGTACTTCAAGATTGGCTGGATAGTAAGAGCCACTGCAAAATGCTCATGAATCCCAAAGTAAATGAAATGGCAGTAGCCACTCACGGTAGATTTTGGGTGCAGCATTTTGGAAAGAAGATGCCACCTAATACTGTGCGGAAAGGAAGGATAGAGTAGTTAGTTCACGCAATCTTTAGTAGCATATCATCTAGTAGCATATCTAAAAAAGCATTTATATCAGATGATTTGATTTGCAATAGGCTAAATTCGAACATACTGGATTTCAAACCCTTAATATTTATTATCTATTATAATCTGACCATTCCCTGGTCAATTGTGGGATGTACTGATTAACATAAAAGAAAAAGCCACAACGTAGTCCAACTAAGCTAGTAGTGAGATAAACACTAGATAAACACTAGATAAACACTAGATAAACACTAGGTAACAACTTAAGCGAAGTTGTTATCTTTCTGATGGATTGCAAAACAAGTAGATTCAAAACAAAAAAGAGGATACTCGCAATACGAATATCCTCTCAATAAAATTTCTGTTGGACAAATTCCAATCAAGTGGTTCTTAGTTTACAGACTCACTTAACGCTTTACCAGCTTTGAATTTCACCATTGTTTTTTCAGCTATCTTGATAGTAGCTCCAGTAAGAGGGTTTCTTCCGTCTCTTGCAGCTCTTAAAGATGTAGAGAATGTACCGAAGCCAACGAATGCAGCTTTATCTCCACTCTTCAATGTATTTTCGATTGCACTGAATACTGTTGCTACTGCATCACCTGCTTGAGCTTTAGTGATTCCTGCTCCTTCTGCTACTGTACTGATTAAATCTCCTTTGTTCATATTAGTATAATATTTAATGAGTTAATTATTAATGACGCAAAAGTAGGATAACTAAGATATATAAACAAACTTTATATGTAAAAATAATTGCGGAAAGTCAATAAAAACGGGCATTTAGCTATGTTGTGAATGTTAAATATTACAAAAAATTTTATACTAAGTCATTCATTATCATTTTGTTGCAATGATTGACAACATTCCTTATCTTTGGAAAAATATATTTTGATAAAAACACTTTTCTTATGTTGAAGAAAGCCTTATATACTGGACTTTTAGCGTTTTTTGCACTCTCTATGAGCACTTCTTTGTCGAGTTGTAAAACGAAAGAAGGATGTGGTTTGGAAGAAAAATACGGCGCGCCCACCAATAAAGACGGAGGACTATCCACTAAAAGAGGAAAATCAAACCTGTTTTCCAAGAAGAAAAGAAAGAAGATGAAGAAACGTGGGCAAGGGTAATATTGCCGTTTTTGCATTAATTCTTTAACAAATTAGCATGTTGAGTTGAACGTCTTAGCCCTCGTAGCGGCACATCTATCGCAGCGAGACTCTCATATTAAATAATACTTCGACCCCGCTGCGTTAAAGCTTTTTGGTTTGAATCCAATTTGTATTTTAAGGAAAAATCGAGCCATGATGGTGTTCTCCTTGAGAGGATTAAGGAGGAGGGAGTTGTCCTTAATATTGGCTTTTACTGCAAAATAGATATTAAGTAAGGAACTCGCTCTAGACTCGCAGGGGTATTTTTGCAGCTGCTATTTCGCCCCTCAAACATGAATATCCAAAAAAAAAACACTGAGCTGAAAGTCTTCGACCTCGCAGCGACTGAGCGATCATATCTCACAACAGAGTATTCCCCAAACCATAAAAAAAACCGAACTTCTTTTCAGAAGCGCGGTTGTAAAACTGTTTTGAATCTTTCGATCTACCTTACTACAATGAACTTACCTTTCTTTTCATATTCTCCGATCGTGATCTTATAATAATACATCCCTTGACTTAAGTTTTGGACATTTACTATATCACTAGTTTGATTTATGATCAACTGGCCTTGTGTATTAAGTATAGATATATTAAGGTCTCCTTTTACGGATACATCACTTTGATCTATTCTTAAGTAGTCTGTTGTAGGATTAGGGAATACGCTTAGAGAAGCCAATTCTGGACTATTTGTATCTGTGATTACATTTTCGATTTCACCACCTACTACATATAAGTCTAGATTCTCATCTACAGCATACGACTTTCTGTTTGTAACTTTGATAGCGTCATGTAAGAGGATATTAGCTTCGGCTGTACATTGAATATAGACTACCGCATTATTAGCATCCATAGATGGATCTTGTGCATTTAAGAAATCATTTACTATTATCACTAATTCACCATCTGGTGATATGAAGTAATCTTCCATTTCGAATTCCAAATTATTCTCAATTCCTTTGATTTTTAATAGAGTAGTATCAATACCTAATCTTATTTCCATTCCAAAAAGTAGATCTTGGTCTTCCAAGGTTACTGGGATCAGGTATGTTTCGCCATCATTCAGAACCTTGTCTTCGATTGTTAATTTTGAAGTAATAGGAAGCTCATCATCACCAGGAAGTAAAGCACTGTCATCGATATCTCCTTTTTTATAAGCTATATATGATGCTTTTGGCTGTAATTGACTGACGTTGCCGATTTGAGTATCAACAAATTTCCATTCGATTTCATCTGTCACGCCTAAAATTCTTTTCCTTAGTTTCAAAATATCTGATGCTTTGATACTACCATCTGAATTTACATCTGCAGCTTCTGTCAATCGTTCATCAAAGAATTCTAATCCAAGAATATGTCTCTGTATCAATATTAGATCTCTTACATTCACACCATTGAGCACTTCATCCTCAAAATCAATTGTAATAATGTCACCAAGGACTTGAGCTTCACCTTCCATGTTAGTCGAAGTTGAGTTGTTGAATAGGACTCCAGGAACTGCACGGTCGGTAGCTGTATTCACAGATACCAAGTTTTCAAAGCCTGAAAAATCTACTACAATCGTCTGGCTATAATGCCATGTAAGGTCATATGTACTATTCACAGCTTTCCATACTCTAGCTACTGTCAATGTCGACTGTGTAAGCTCTACTAAAAGATCAACGTATGTAGCTGTGTAGTCATCAGGAGTATTGAAGAATATAGGCCTAGCATCTTCTTCTGGCACATTAGAAAATTCTATCAATCCAACAGGAGTGATCCTATAATCAGCTACTGAAAGATCAGATGGCCATTCTACATCGTCCTCTAAAGTATGACCTGTGTCACAATCTCCCGCTGGAGCACTATTCGGTAGTACATCACATATTAGATCGTATGGGTTAATTCCTACATTGATTGTTTGCACATGTGTGTAGATACCTTCTGTTGATGGAGGGTCGTACGTATACCAATCGATAACAGTGAATGTTCTTACAATCTTATAATTTCCATCTGTATAATTGAATACGTCATCTTCATAAGTATTGCCAATTAACGTGCAAGGTGCAACAGGATGTATAGATACATCCACATCAGATTGTTCAAATCCGTAATTTGCTACAAGATTTTCTGGCGAGTATTGATTCGCATCTATGTTAGAATTGGATAAATAGATGACATCAAGAGGAAATGTAACATCTGTATCAATGTTCATCGGGCAACCACCTTGAGAGTCGGATACATTGATGGTTCCCGAACAAGTGTTTCCAGATAAAGTGTCAGTGACAGTATATGTTAGTGTCTGTCCGATGTGATTTTGAGTTATTATGTTATCAGGAATACTGTTTCCATTCTCATCTTGAATACTCAACGTAATAGTTGCAAAATTGTAATTTCCTCCTTCTAGTAGATCTTCAGGAAACAGTTGCGCGCTCCCATTTACTAAATTAACATTTACTAAATCATTACAAGCGAGAACATTACTAGTAGAAGTAAATAGCTTAATAACTTGAACCTTCGTTATTACAGAATTAGTAAGCCAATCTAAAGCTGTAAATGTCCTTAATACTTTATAGCCATTAACAGTATTGAGTATAAGATCTTCATAAGCATAAGCTATATCCTCACACTGAGATACTGTATATGGATGTACTTGTGCATATGTATAATTATAGATTGATTGTAAGTTTTCGACGGAGAGATTTTCTAACTCGCCACTTGCATCGGTTATGTTAATATCTGCAGGGAAGATGATATAATTTAATGTACATCCATTACCATTATTGTTATCTACGACAGTGACTATTAGAAGACCTTGGTTAGTGTTACCACTTTCATCAGTTACTGTAAGTATTACTTGATTTTCCCCTAGGTGAGCTGTTGTGAAGAGTGTCTGACTTAAAGATAGCGAAACAACTCCACAATTATCATAACTTCCATCATCTGCCATTGCTGGAGTCAATGTAGCTTGACCGTTTACTAACTCCAATATTACGCCTTGATCAACTACAGCAATAGGAGGAGTATTGTCTAATAATGTCAAATTAACTGTACAAGAAGATAACACACCATCATTTAATCCCAAAACATAAATGTCAAAAGGAGAACTAAGGTCATATTGAGTGCAATCGAAATTTATAAACTCTGTATATGGACCATTAGGATTGGTTGACATTGTGAATGAATCAAATTCATCAGAATTTATAACAAAGTCAATCGCCCATAAGGTAGTAGGACCAAACGGGTCAGTAAGAACAGTAACAATACCAATGCATTCTAAAGGGATCCCATCTCCTTGTTCTACAATTAGGGTAGACATCGCAAAATCAGAATTGCCCGACTCATCATATACTCTTAATTTCACTGAATACGTACCGGGAGCGTAAAATGTGTTCGGAGAAACAATCATTGATACATCTCCTCCGCAATTGTCAAAACTGCCGAGATCGATGTCACCTGGCTCAAGTACAAAAGGTTCTGCTCCATTCATCGAAGCAGAAATGACACTTTGTGCATATGCAATAGGTGTTTCTTTGTCAAGTACAGTTAGGTTGCCCCAACAGTAATTGCCAGTTGGTTCATCTCTGAAAGCCAACGTTAGAGTTTGTCCTACGTGAGAACAATCAAGCATGATCTCATCATAGAATTCCGTTGCTACATTTGGTGATTCTCCAATCCCGACGGTAATGTTGTCATACATATAACTTCCATGACCAAAATTAAGGTAGTCAATCACTTTTGTACCATCATCATCTAAGGTAATTGTCGTTGTACTATAGCAAGCTGGAGTATAGTTAGAAAATACTGTCACTAGAAAATCCTTTACCGTTACAAGTCCTGCATCATCCGTAACAGTGTATGTAACGTTGTATGTGCCAGCAGAAGTAAAAATACTTTGAGACAATATTTTAGATTCGATGTTGCAGTTTTCAAATGTGAACTTGTCTAATTTTTCTGTAGTTAATACTGCCTCTGAAGAAGCATCAAGAGCAAGATGAACCTCATAGGGTATAGTTAAGATAGGAGCAAGTTTATCTTCTATGTTAACATTTGCCCAACATTGATTTCCATTAGCATCTTGTATTGTGATCTGATTATCGATATTCTGATTGTTGCATGTCAATACAACCTTTTGGGAAAATAGGCCCCCGTTTACAGAGAGAGTATAGTTTCCATTTGCATAAATTTGCCCCTCTAATATCATATCAGGAGTAATTTCAGCTTTCCCTTCATTGTCTAATGATACGTTAACATCATTATTACATACTATTGAATTTACTGAGGTGACAATAACAGAAATAGTTCCTTCAGTTGTATTACCTGAAGCGTCAGATAAAATGCATGCTACATCGTAATTGCCTATTGCATTGAATTGTGATTGTGAAAATGTAGCCGAAATTACATCACATTCATCAAAAATATGGTTGGATAACATATCTAAAGTTAATTCTACGCTACTTTCACCATATAAGGCAAGATGTATTGGAAATGTGTTTATTAAGGTTGGTGCGAGTTTATCTTCAACGGTGATAAAACCAGTACATACTTCTACATTACCGTTACTATCTTCAGATTTGACATAAAAAGTATTTGTACCTATATCACAACAATCAAAAGTGATGAAATCATCGTAGAATACACCATTTCTAGAAGCTTGAAGGCTTCCGTTTTGCGGGTATGTAGATGCTAATGAATCAGCAAATACTTTTACGAAAAATGTATTTGTTGAACTACTAGTTATACTTGCTACAACATTTTCCTCACAATTAAGCTGAGTAGTTCCTACATTGATCGTTTGATCACAAAAAATATCAGCGCGATTTACTACATTCCATCTTCTTCTTACAAACCCTTCATTATTTATGTCTAAATTAATAATGATATCAGTGAATTCTACATCTACTGCACCAGATATATCGAATGCTTCCGCTACACCTGTTATTCCCGTGTCTGTATAGTCTGCATCACTTGATATTGTTATATCTATTGGACATACAATATTTGGGGCTTGTCCAAATGCTTGTCCGAGCCCTACAATTGTGAACATGCAAACAAACATGATGAGGCGTTGAATTTTTTTCATAGTTTTAAGTTTTAAAAGATTTTTGAATCTCTCCCGTTACGGTCTGTATACCACACCAAGTTGTATGCCGTAGTGGGAGTTTTTTATTTGATAATAATTATTAAATATAGTTGTGTTACCTAGTCCATGGTTATAGTTTCCTGAGAGACCAATAGAGAGGTCCCCTAAGTCATATTCTATTGATAATCTAGCTCCAAGATCAATTCCTTTGTTTTGGTATGGATGACTTTCAGCGTTTGTAAATTTTGTAATGATGGGATTGTCTTTTTCAAAATAGTATCCATTGTGACTAGACCAAATGTTATAGCCCATGAATCCGTCTGTAACCATTGATAATCTATCTAAGAGTGTATGTCTTTTACCAAAACCTATTTCTAGGTTTACATAATCATGAACCCTGTGCCAGACGATGTCATTCTTAGTGATACTTGTTACTGTGATTTGTCCTAGTGTTTCAATTTCATTACCGAACTCATCTATAGTCTTGGATTCTACTCCAGTTTCTTGATTTGTAGTTACTGTTTCTTCGAAATTGCTATATCGAGTATTTGTTGTTACATGCGCTAAACCACCAAACCGTCTCCAGCCATTGCTGTTTTCCTGCCCATATTGGATAGAATTTGATAGTCCGATCAGATTTTGTTCTCTTTCGAATTGAGGATCAATAGTAACCTCTGAATCAGTAAATGAAATTCTATTACTTGAAGTATTGATTCCGGAATTGATTTGCCAAAATGAACGCCAGTTATTTACTTTAAGCGGTTCTATATTGGGCATAGTTATCGATAAAGCATAGGTATTCTCTATTATTCCTAATGCTATCATTTTGAGAGCGGAGAGGCATTCTAATTTTGATCTATCTTCTGAAGTTGGTGCAATCTTTTGGATTACTTGTTTTAAGTTATTTTTGATAAGATCTATACGCTCAGTTTCGTTTTCATTTAGAGTATTTATTGAATTTGTATTTTCTGTGATTGGTTGTAGGATAACAGCAATACCATTCGCTACATTTTCAGTTTTGACGATATTACCATTATCCTTTCTATCGTGACTATGCTCATCGTCATAGTTGGTAAAGGATGAATGCGTGTGCTTATTTATCTTAGAATTTTGGTCTAGAGTCTTATTTGGAGTATTATTTTGTTCTTCTTTTTGAGTTAATGTTACTTTTTGTTCATTTTCGATTTTGATAGACTCTTGCGTTTGCTGGATGGAAGCGAATTCAACTTTTTCATTTGATTCAATTGTATCAAATGAAAAATAACTATATGTGCCACCAAGTAAAGTGAACATAAGAAATGCTCCAGCTGCTATCCACCATATTGGTCTATTTTTGCGATCGTCAATTGGTGGTAATTGCGGTTCTATATTAGCCCAAAGATCGGCAGTGTCGATTTCAAAAGACATGCCATCTGCAATGCCTTTGATTTCTAGTTCTTTATTTGTTAAATCTTCTTTCATATTACTATATCTTTCTAGTCATTCGGATTTTTGTAAACCTTATGCTAGTTTCTTTATCTTTTTCATCGTGGTAAGGCTTGTTACCATTTCATTGTTATTTCTTTCTTGCGGGGACCTTTCAGTAAATTCTTCGATTATCATTTTTCTAGCTCTTGCCACTAAAGACCTAGAACTACTTTCTGTTATCTCCAGGTGTTCACTTATTTCTTTGTGGCTATAGCCTTCGATAATAAACATGTTTATTGCTATTCTATATCGATCACTTAGTGTCTCTAGAAAATTCATCACATCTTGGACTTCTAGTTGGTAAGTTATTTTTTCATCTTCAGAAGGTTCTGCTACATCCGCTAAATCAAAATTGATATGTTTTTTCTCCCTTCTTATCCATTGCAAACATTGGGTAGCGGTTACTCTTGCCGCCCATGACTTGAAAGAACCTGTAGCTTCGTATTTATTCATATTGTGCATAATGTGCACTAGTGCTTCTTGAAGACAATCTTTTGCCAATTCATGGTCAGATATGTATCTACGACATACTCCAAAGAGATAAGAAGAATATGTATCGACAAATGCTTTTTGGCATTTTCTATTATTCTTTTTGCATCCTTGTATGATGAGTTCTTCTCTCAATTGATTCTTTGTGGGATTTATTTATTATTAGTTAGTTTTATTTTATTTATTGAATCTTAGAAATAATAACTCCCTCTATAGGATAAGTGCCCGCTAAAGTTGGATTCAGTGTTTGCATCCAGATATCTCCAGAAAACTTAGCTCTAACTTGTCCATTTTGCTGAATACTATAATGTGTTACTCGGAAATCACTTATTCCACAACCAAGTGGTGAGTTTTCGCATGATACATAATAACCACTTTCTCCGAAGTCTGAGTCGTTAATAACTATATTTACTTGATTTTCAGGAATTAATCCTACTTCATTCCCTGAGAATATAATTTTTATCTGACCCTCTTGGGCACTAAGTATAGTTCTGCCATTTACGGTTTGTATGTCAAAGGCAGGGTACACTCTTTCATCATCTCTTATTTTGAAGTAACTAAATCCATCAGCATATTCTGGGCATGTGCTGAGTATATCTATGGTCTCATTTAAGCTTGATGACCAATTAATCTCAGTACCAGTTTGGGCGTTAGTTTCATCATATGCCGCTATAGTGAAGTCACCACAGACCGCAATCCACCTATCTTGACCTTCTTGAGAAAACACATAGTGGTTATCCGAGTTTATACTTGATATGTTTATTGAAGAATTTGTAATGAAATTGCCAGCACAATCTATCACTCTAGCGTTTAAGTATTGGTAAAACTCACTATTTGTAATAGCGAGAGTTTGATTTTTTAAATCATTATTATCTATCACAATAGATTCGGATTGAAGAGATTCATTGCATGGATTGAGCAATTCTAAGGCTATAGTTTCTTTCTCGGGAAGTAATCCTATCCATCTTCCATTTTCTGTTGCGCAGATATCATTTTGTAATCCATTATGTGTCCATTGCATAGGCTGATAAGCTACTTTTTGCTCATCTTTAGTTATTGCACCTTCTACAAATACACCTTTCGTATATTTTGCAAAAGTATAGTAGCCTTCAGCCAATATATCTACTTCTATATTTGTAGTTACATCAGAAACGAGTTCCCAGATATCTGTTTCTTCATTTAGTACGAATAATCCATTTATCCCTTCTTCTAGATCTCCTATGAAAAGCTTTACTTGTGAAGCGGGATCCACATTAAGATTTTTAGAAGTTTCGTCACTAGTTTTCAAGTAGAAACCACCCTTGGAGTCTACCGCAAGTAAATGAGACTCCTTATTGTATCCAACGGGAGTTAATTTGATGGTTGGGTCTATATCAACATAAGTAATGTTGATTTTTTCTACATTTGTTTCTTCAAATTCAGTGTCAGTAAAAACAACTGATATTTCTTTATTTATCTGTACAGTAGCATTTGATTTCTCTTTAAGAACCGTTGAATATTCTTCGTGAGTTTTGATATTGATGTGGTTGATGTCATTTTCCACTAATAATTCTGTTCTTAAGCCAATTTGGTTTCCGTCTTTAGATACTCTGATCGTCTGTCCTTTTTTTCGGGCTTCATCCAATTCTATTAAAAAGTAATCAGATGGGATATCTTGAATTAATCCATTTACATTAATATAATAATCAGACATAATTTCTCCTTGCTGATTTTCTACACTACCACTTATACGGGTCGTTACATACACTTCTTCAGTTTGAATTATTATATCAGGATTTGGCAGGGTATTATCTATATTGTCATAGCAACCCGGCGCTATTGCCATAACTGTTAGAAGAAATATAAAAAATCGTTTCATTTATTGATTATTTGATAGGGTAATGCAGATAATATCAAAAGCGCTGCAAAAAATAATAAAAAAGTTAATCAAATATGGAAATACTTCTTTTGTGTAATATAAGGAAGGTAAACGAAAAGGTAGATATTTTCGATTTTCGAAATCTAGAGTTTTAGTACTTAAGATTTATAAATTAGAAATTTTATTTTGGAATTTGACTTTTGAACAAAGATTGATGTGAATGGAATCAACTTAGAACTACAAGATTTTTTCAAGATGTAAGTATTATATGTTAATGATACTACTATTGGAAAATAGTATTTATCAATATTGTGAAATACATACACGAAAAGACGAAAAAAAGATCTAAAATAAAAATAGCGGGTAAACAAAGTTTACCCGCTAACACCCTTAAGTATGATTTTATTCACACCCACAATGACAAAGGTATTACAATTCATCCTATTTCCAAATGAAACTCATTGATTTACACACCCATATTTTACTGTTTTGCTTGACTAATAGGAGTGTATAAAACATATAATGTTGGGGTGCAATTGTATACGTTTTTTTTGTTGGTTGAAAATGTCAAAATTTAGCAAGGATTTTTGTAGATCTGCTACTCAGTATTTGTTGAAACAAAGAAAAGGTACCTTAACTATGATTAAATTCATCCACAAGAATCCCCTTTTTGTCGAATTGTGGAATTTATTATTTTGATTATGGCCATATTGCAATAAAATTTATAGATGTCAATCTTATCTCTTAGAAATGTTGTTAAAAATTACCATAATCATACTGCGGTAGATAATGTATCTTTTGATGTGCCCAAAGGAAGTGTCTTTGGATTATTGGGACCAAACGGGGCGGGAAAAACTTCTCTGATTAGAATTATAACGACAATCACAATGGCAGATTCTGGTCAGGTTTTGCTAGATGGCGAGCCTATCAATTTTAATCACCCTAGTCAAATAGGTTATATGCCTGAGGAAAGAGGTCTTTACAAAAAAATGAAAGTGGGCGAACAGCTTTTGTATTTGGCACAGTTAAAAGGAATGCCCTACAAAGAAGCGAAACAGAAATTGCATGATTGGATGGATAAGTTCGACATTCTCTCATGGTGGGACAAAAAAGTCGAAGAACTGTCTAAAGGTATGCAGCAAAAGATTCAATTTATAGCTACAGTTGTGCATGAACCTAAGTTACTTATTCTTGATGAACCATTTTCGGGACTCGATCCTATTAATACCAACCTAATAAAGGATGAGATAGAGCAACTTAACAAAGGCGGGACGAGCATTATTTTCTCTACACATCGAATGGAACAAGTAGAAGAGGTATGTGAGAATATCATATTGATCGATAATGGTAAGAAAATACTAGAGGGGAACGTCGCACAGATTAAGATCGATCATAAGGAGAATTTATTCAAAGTAGAGTTTGATAATTCTGGATTAAATATTAATGGACTGGTTAATTTTCAAGTTCTAGAGAGTCTCAAAAACAGTATAACTGTAAAATTGGATGATGGAATGAGACCTAATGATCTGCTAGGTTCACTTATAGGAAAAGGAGTGGAGATTGAATCATTTAACGAAATCCTGCCGTCTATAAATGATATATTTATAAGTAGAGTAGGGAAGAGCAAAGAGTAAAAATCTCGAGAAGTTTTTATTGAAGTCAGAAGCAAAATACCAATCAAATGAACAAATTGTGGTTAATCATACAGCGGGAATACCTTACAAGAGTTAGAAAGAAGTCTTTTATTTTAGTAACGCTGCTTACGCCACTGGGGTTTGGGTTGATTATGTTTATATCAGGTTATCTAGCGAGTGATTCAATGAATTCTCAAAAAAAGATAGTTGTAGTGGACCAGTCCGGAATTCTGAATGAAGATGAATTGTCTACTAGTCAATATGATTTTGATATCAGTAAACTTCCAATCAATGAAATGGATACATCCTACTCTAAATTAGGGTATGATCTTCTTCTAGACGTACCACCTATCATAGACCTTGCTTCGACGGAACATAAAGTTGACTTTTACAGTAAGGAGAAACTAAGTCTAGTTGCTTTGCAGCAGATAGAAAGAAAGATGTCACGAGCACTTAAAAAATATAAGATATCAAAATCTGATATTAATCAGGAGACTTTGGATCAACTAGAAATGGATGTTACTTTGGATAATGCTGTCAAATCAAGTCAGGATGGAGACAAGAGTAATAAAATGTCCATAGGCGTGGCTTCTGCTCTTAGTTATATGATGGGGTTTCTCATGTATATGGTCATATTTATATATGGGAGTATGGTGATGCGGAGTGTTATGGAAGAGAAGATCAATAGGATTGTAGAAGTAATGATCTCTTCAGTTCGCCCATTTCAATTGATGCTGGGTAAAGTGATTGGAGTTGGTTTTGTAGCGATGACACAGCTATTTATATGGATGATCCTTTTGTTTGGAATTGTGATGGTTTTTGGAGCGACAATGGCTCCGGATCCTACGTTAGGTGCGGGGGGAATTGGAGAAGCTGGTGAAATACTGGCTGAAATTGGATCCCAGTCAGAAATGAAAAATTTACTAGAGGGTATAAAATCTCTCAATTGGCTATTAATCATTCCATCATTTATTGTGTTTTTCTTTGGTGGATATTTTATTTATTCATCTCTTTTTGCGGCAGTAGGTTCTGCCATGGGCGACGATCTTGGAGAAGGACAGCAATTGATGATGCCGATTTTTATCCCTGTAATAATTGCCATATCACTAGTATTTCCTGTATTGAATAACCCCAATGGCAATCTGGCTATTTTTGGTTCTATGTTTCCATTATTTTCACCGATTCTTATGCCCGCAAGGCTTCCTTTTGATCCACCATTATGGCAGGTCTTACTTTCTATTGTTATACTCATCGGTTCAGTTATTTTTATGACTTGGGTAGCTGGTCGTATATATAGAGTTGGAATATTAATGTACGGCAAGAAAGTTTCTTTCAAAGAGATTGGTAGATGGTTATTTGTGAAAAGTTGATGGTCAAAATAAAAATTGAATACAATTCATCAACTTTTTAAAAAGCTTAGGAATGGTACATTAATAAAGTTACAATATTATACGCTGGTATTTTGTTTTTCTATGAGGCAAAAAAACGTAGGCAATGCAGGGCATTGACGAGGCTTTTTAACGATGTAGAAAGGAAAAATAACAAGTAGAATGTATAATCTTATTATTGAATCATTCCTAAGATGATAATTAGTAGATTATTATTTACATTTGCAGTCTAATTAATAAATGCATCATGGCAACAGCTACTAGTACAAAAACTTACTGGGTTTACTTTTTCGTTTCTCTATTGGTTACGATAGGATTTTTAGTGGTTTGGCCAGAATGGTTTTGGGTACCACTTCCATTTTTATTTACCTCATTAGTAAAAGCATTTGATTGGTTATAGTCAATCAAATCATTTTCTATATTTTTATTGATCTTTCGGCATTAAGTGCTTAGCTCATCGTCGAGCTGCAAGATGGGTGCGTGCCTAAGTTTCACTGCAATGATGTGATTAAGGAATGGTTCAATAATAGTCAGCACCTGCTTGATACCTCAGGTTTTGTTGTAATGAATGACTGGTCCAGTATAAGCTAACTGTTTCTTATATTTCATAATACTTCCGACGAATCTTAGGTGTTTAATTTCTGATAATTTACGAGAAATTGAAATATACAGCCTTGCTTGAAGCGTATCTTAAAATAAAACCATATTATATCGTATCTAACGAAGAATCTAGCGACCATCGTTAATAGAAATCAGTCCGTTGGGCTTAAAACAAAAAACAGGACCTTGTTCATTGTGACTCAAGTGCGGCTCGACAATCACTCTACGATTTTACCTTTTCGAAAAGTTTTAATTCGCCTCCTAAAACAGCTTCCAATTTTTCGTCCCGACTATTTTGGTATATTCGAATAGTGTGTTTCCCTTTTTCCTTGAATCTGAAATTCTCTTGAAGCAGTATGTCAATTGTGCAAGTAGAGCTATGGCAGTTACCCAAAAATGAACCTGTACCATTGGTCAAGTTCAGGGAGATTATATCTTCCATAGATTCTTGTGTAGGGTAATCGGTCACAATTTTGACGTAAATGTTTTGATAACCGAAGTCTGTTCCATATTTTAAACTAAAAAATAAATCATTTAGGACTTCAGTAGATTCGACATCAAAATCATAAGTCAAAGGACTTTCATGTTTCCATTGACCTTTCGGAATAGATTGATTTTTGGAGTATGTGGCTTCACCTCCACAACCTATAATTCCAAAGCAAAAAAATATGAATACGATATGTTTTGTAATTCTCATATGGCAAAAATAACATTTTAGTTGTTGGGTTAGAAATCAGGCGTAAAAAATAACTATCTCAATACTTTATCATTGAGTTAAACTAAAAATATTGCAATTTGGATATGTATGTCTGATAAAAAGCTTGTTACATATTGCATTATATTTTAATATTTTATTAATTTCGCATGATTTTGCAATTCAATAAACTATTGGTTGAATCGAATGCGAAGTAGAAAAGTAACAACAGTAGTGATTTGATTGCTGTTTTTTTTGAAGATAAAATTGAAAGACGTTTGATTGCATACTTAAATGGAAAATTGACACTCAAAACGGCGACCTACGTATATGTAGATTGTAATGGGGTGGGATATCATGTTAACATCAGTTTGAATACATACACTCAGCTTGAAAAACTGGAAGATGTGAAAATTCTAACTTATGTGCATACCAACGATGATGGGCAGACATTATATGGTTTCATGAATGATGAGGAAAGGGCAATATTTATATTGTTGATCTCTGTCTCTGGAGTGGGGCCTAATACAGCTAGGGTAATTATGTCATATATGACCACTGATGAAGTAAAGTCCGCAATTGTACATGAAAATGTAGGTGCAATTAGCAAGGTGAAAGGCATCGGTCCAAAGACAGCAAAAAGGTTAATATTAGATCTGAAAGACAAAATACTTAAAGGAAGTGGTGATCAACCGATATTAGTTGGAAATGATAACAATACACTTAGAGATGAAGCGTTAAGTGCTCTAGTTGCATTAGGGTTTCCTAAAAATATAGTTGAAAAGCAACTCAAAGGTATCATGTCTACCAACTCAGATGTCACTTCTGTAGAAGAAGTGATCAAGCTGGCTTTGAAACAGATGCGATAATGCCTCATTTACGAATTATGGGTTGTGAAAAAAATAGGTTTTTGATAGATTTGATTTTATTTCAGGATACTAAAAAAAGCTGAAGTTTTATGGTATTTAGTACAATGTCTTCCACTGCGAATGCGTTCGTATTCGATGCCTTATTAGGTTTAATTAGAATAAAACGAAGTATAGCCCAACTAAACATTTGTTAGAACTATCTATATAATTGAATTAGAAGCTATTACACACTTGGATATACATAATATGAAAATTACTCGAGCATTAGTTACAATTTTATTTGTGAGTGCTTTTATATACGCTGCCATCGGTTCAGGAGGTAGTAGGAATTTACCAGATCCATATGAGGAGATATTTGCTCCTGCAATGGTCAGTGATACGATTCCAATAAAAGACAACTACGGAGATCACGTAACTGACCCAAATAATAATCCTTTTGACATCACATCCAATGTGATAGAGCAAAAAGTAGAGTATGATCCAACATCTGGGAACTACATAATCTATGAGAAAATAGGAGACGAATACTACAGAACTCCAACCTATCTCACATTCGAGGAGTATCTAGAATTTAAGAAAAAGGAACAACAAAAAGCGTACTTTCAGCGACTAGCCGGAGTATCCTCCAAAAAAGGTCTCAATGCAAAGACAGATCCTATGGAGCGGATCGATATACAAAACTCTATAGTCGATAGACTTTTCGGAGGTACCGAAGTTAATATACAGCCGCAAGGGCAAGTTGATGTTACACTTCAGAGTACGTATTATAACTCGTTCCAACAACAAGCGGGATTTAATGGAAATGGTGTGCAATTCAATCCTATAGATCCTGATGTAGATATCCGAGTAAGCACAGAAGGGAATATTGGTACTAAGCTGAATCTTGATTTTAATTATGATACACAGTCTACTTTTAATTTTGATCAGCAGATTAAACTAGAATATGATACTGAGGCATTCGGTGAAGATGATATTATCAAAAAAATTGAAGCAGGTAATGTAAGTCTGCCGCTAAGAGGAAACTTGATCCAAGGCGCACAATCTCTTTTTGGTTTGAAGACAGAGTTGCAATTTGGTCATTTGAGATTGACAGCTATTGCATCACAACAACAATCAGAACAAAATAACCTCCGAATCGAAAATGGAGCAGCGGTTCAAGAATTTGAGCTCGCACCTGATGAATACGATGAAAACAGACACTTCTTTGTGTCCCATTATAATAGAGCTACATTCGAAAGAAATCTTTCTAATCTGCCACAGATTGCTACTTCATTCAGAATATCACAATTAGAAGTTTGGATTTCTGAAGATAGACCAACATATCAGCAAAGAAGTACGCCTATTGTAGCATTTTCTGATTTGGGTGAGCCGGATGTTGATAAATATACAGGAGATTATACTGGAATGAACGAATTTGAACCAAACACTTCACTAATCGAAGCTGCGGGGAGTATTTATAAAGATCTAAATGGTTTTAATTTACCAGATAACAGAGTAAATAAAATCTACGAGAAGATTGTACTTAATGAAACAAGTCTTCCAGAATTTGAAGATGTAGAATCTCAAAATTTAGTAGCATCTATTTTAGAGGGGGAAGGCTTTGTTCAGAATAGAGATTTTTCAGTGTTTACTGGTAGAAAATTATCATCTAACGAGTTTTCATATAACGAGCAATTAGGTATGCTCTCCCTTAATATCAGATTAAGACCAAACCAAAATCTAGCGGTCGCATATAATTATACCTACACAGCTAACTGCGATGCGGTGTACAATGTAGGAAATTTGTCAGCGGACGGTTCTCAATTCTCTAGCACATCTAGTAATATAGGAGGAGTTGGTGGACAACAGGATACAATTACTAATGTAGAGCCTCCAAAGGTACTGTTTACGAAGTTGCTAAAAAGTAGCGTACAACAAACGAATATCTCTACTTGGGATTTGATGATGAAAAACGTCTACCCATTGAGAGCAACTCAACTTAATCCTGAAGAATTTAGGTTTGATATATTTTTTGAAGATGATTCTGATGGATCGTTAAAGAAATTTATTCCAGAACCGGGATTTACGAATCAACCGTTACTAGAGGTATTCAATCTTGATAGATTGAACAAATATAATGATCCTCAAGCCGATGGATTGTTTGATTTTGTGCCAGGGATTACGGTGATTCCTAGTAGTGGATCTGTTGTCTTTCCTGTTTTAGAACCGTTTGGTAGCTCTCTAGATTCTTTATTGAAAGGATTGCCTCAGGATCAAATAGAAAATTATAAATTTCAACAGTTATATGATACTTCTATCACTATCGCAAAACAGAGCTTAGAGCAGAATAAGTTCTTGATGAAAGGTGAAGTAACTTCAGCTTCAAATGGCGAGATTAATCTTGGGCCATTTGTGCCAGAAGGATCTGTGAGAGTTAGAGCTGGTGGAGTCTTATTGCAGGAAGGAGTGGATTATGAAGTTGACTATTCCTTGGGTAGATTGAGGATAATTAATGATTCTTATCTCCAGCAAGGAACACCGATCAATGTATCTTTTGAAGATCAATCCCTGTTTAGTCTGCAGCAAAAAACGATGTTGGGACTTCGAGCCGACTATGATTTTAATGATCATTTTTCTATTGGAGCTACTTACCTTAAATTATCTGAACGACCATTTACCAGTAAAGTAAATATTGGCAACGATCCTATCAATAATAGAATTTTTGGAATTGACATGGCATATAGTAACGAAGCGCCGTTCGTAACCAAAATAGTAGATAAACTGCCGTTTTATAGTACTAAGGAAAAGTCAAGTATTAATTTCTCTGCCGAAGCTGCATTTTTAAAACCTGGACACTCAGGGGCGATCAATGCTGGAGGAGACGATGAAGATAAAGGAGGTGTAGTAAGTATTGATGATTTTGAAGGGGCGGTGAATGGACTATTGCTGGGAGGTTTTAATTCGAATCAGTGGAGACTAGCAAGTACACCTTCAGAATTCCCTGAATCTAAATTGAATAATGATCTGCGTTATGGAACCAATAGAGCTAAGGTTAATTGGTATTCTATCGATAGGCAGGCTAGAACTAGTGCAGATAATGAGAGTCCGTACACAAGGTTAATAGACCAACAAGAATTGTTTAACAGAGATGTGCAAGTCGGTCAATCAGAGTTGCTAACATTTGATATTGGTTATTACCCAAGTGAAAAAGGACCTTATAATTTTGATGAAACTGATGGACTTGAAGGGGATGATGGTGAAAATTATTCAATGGGTATTGAGCCAGACGATGATGGTAATATTAGATTGAAAGAACCAGAAACTAGATGGGGTGGAATAATGAGAAGTTTCCAGAATTCAGATTTCGAGGCTGCCAACTATGAATTTATAGAGTTTTGGATGCTTAATCCATATGCAGATAGACCAGATGGTGAGACACTTGATGATGCAGAGGAAAATGGAGAGATTGTAATTCAACTTGGAAATATTTCAGAGGATATCGTCAAGGATGGAAATCAATTTTATGAAAACACACTACCACTTGGACCTGAATCGGTGACTTCACTAATCAATACTAACTGGGGGCAAGTGTCTCTTTTGCAGCCGGTCAATAATGGATTCGATGTAGAAAGAGGGATTGTGCAGGATGTAGGATTTGATGGTATAAAAGATAGCCTTGAACAAGTATTACATGCTGATTATTTACTACACCTTAGAGATAATGGTTTTAATTCTGATGCGAATAATGACGCTTCAGGAGATAACTATGAATTTATAAGTCCTCAGAATTCTACTTTGGATCTTTTGACAAGATTCAAGAATTTTAATAATCCAGAAGGGAATGCACCGATAGGCCAACAGAGACAGACAAATGAGTTAGCAAGAGGAAATAGAAATCCAGAGTCGGAAGATCTTAACAATAACAGATCTCTCGATTCCGGTGAAAGCTATTATAACTACACAGTTAATATAAGTAAGCAAGCTGGCACTGGACCCGGTGGTTCTGATGAACTTGATGTATCTGCTACAAAATTCATTACAGAGATTAAAGAAGTACAAGGGGATAAATGGTACAGGTTCCGTATTCCAATAACAACGGGTTCTGATGTTGTGGTAGGAGATATAGCTGGATTTAGATCTATCCAGTTTATGCGGATGTATATGACAAAATTCAAATCTGCTAAGACCTTCAGATTAGCAGATTTCCAATTGGTAAGAAATTTATGGAGAAAAAGCGAGGTGGAGTGTGAAGGTGACGGAAGTCAGTTGGGTGTAGAGTTTAGTGTCGATGAAGTAGGCGTAGAAGAAAATGGAGATAAAGCACCATTTGGCTATGTTACACCTCGAGGTATAGTACAAGAAGAGCTATTCAGTACGTTCTCGAATCTACTCCAAGATGAAAAGTCACTTGCACTTAATTTCTGTGGATTGGATGATGGTTGTAGTGTGGCGATTAATAAGCTGGCGAAACTGGATTTGACTCAATATGATAGACTTCAGCTTTTTATGCATGCTGAAACAGAACCAGATAGTCCTGAAATTCCTAATGGGGAGTTGTATGGATATATTCGATTTGGCAAAGATTTGGTAAATCATTATTATGAGTATGAAATTCCACTGGAAATTTCTACTGATAGTATAGCGGATCCCCAAAGAAGAGTTTGGCCGGATACAAATATGATAGATGTCAAGTTTTCTGAATTTAAACAAGCTAAGAAGAATAGAATTATACAAAATACTCCTCTTAATATAGAGTTTGAATATACTGAAGGGCCATCTCCTGGGACGATCAGAGTCAAGGGTACGCCTAGTCTAGGATATATAAAGGTATTCGAGGTAGGTGTAAGGAATAGAACTGAGGTAGATGGCGATGAACCTTTCTGTGGTGAAGTATGGGTTAACGAGCTAAGGGCTGCGGGACTAAATGAAAAAGGGGGGATGGCCGCTCAAGCAAGACTGCAAATACAAATGGCAGATCTAGGTGAGATAAATCTTGCTGCTAACTATAGCACCATAGGTTGGGGTGGACTTGACCAAAGGCTTCTAGAACGAAATAGAGAAGAAATCCTACAATACGATGCAGCGGCAAATTTACAATTGGGCAAGTTTTTTCCATCTGAATGGGGAATCAATATTCCGTTCTATGCTCAGTACTCTAAGGACAATTCTTATCAGCAGTTCGATCCTTTTGAGAGAGATTTAACAGTGGATGAAAAGGTTGATGCACTTCAGGAAAGCGTAGGTGAACTTACAAGAACACAAAGGGTTGTAGATAGTTTGGTTTTAGATGTTAAGGAGCGAAGTAAAGAAACATCGACCATCAAAACATTCAATTTTACCAATGTGAAAAAGGAAGGCAAAGGAGGAAAACCATGGAGTATATCCAACTTTAGTGCTTCCTATGCTTACACAGAAACGGTTAAGACAGATGCTATTATAAAAGAGGATATAACTCAGGAGTATACAACTACTTTAGATTATAATTATTCTAATAAGACAAAAGGCATTCAACCTTTTAAAAAGCTCAAGAATAAAAATCTTAGGTTGCTCAAGGAATTCAATTTTAACTTGTTGCCAAAGAGTTTTACCTTCTCTACTAATATCAACAGACTGAAGAACAGTAGGACATTCAGGTTACCTAGCTCACCTGTCTTTAAATTTGATGATAGAAGATTCCTTTGGGATAGAAACTATGGGTTGAATTGGGATTTTACCAAGGCACTCAAGTTTACTTTTAGGGCGCAAGCATCCTCACTAGTAGATGAACTGAGACAAGTCGGAATCGCTGATAATGAAGAGGATAGAGATTGGGTAGATGAGACAGGAAGTAAGCTCAATGGAGATGGTCAACCATATGATGCACTTCAAGCATCAGATTATAGGAACAATAATCTTAGAAACCTGGGTAGAAGTAAAAACTACAAACATAATGTAGGACTACAGTATACGCTTCCGATAAGATACCTTCCATATATGGATTGGATCAATGTAAAGACAGATTATAAAGCGGATTATTCGTGGGCTGCAGGATCATTGATCTTGATTGATGATGCTGATTCTAAGAGATTTGGCGATGGTGGAACTCCATTAGGAAACATTATTCAAAATAATCAAACAAGGTCTATCAATGGAACATTTAGTTTTGATAAATTATATGCTAAATCGAAATATCTCAAGAAGATAGATAAGGGAAATAAGAAAAGCAGACGATCAAGATCTCGTAATTCTACGTCTAGGTCTAATGCCAAGAATAAAGGAAAAGGCAAAAAATCTAAAAAAGATGAGAAGAAAGAAGAGAGAGAAGTAACCATGATAGAAAGGATCTTACTGAGACCACTATTATCACTTAGATCTATAAAGGCTACCTACAAAGAGACTGAAGGAACCCTTATTCCAGGATTTATGGAAGATTCTAATTTGTTAGGCCTTGCCAATGGTTTTGGAGCACCAGGATGGGAGTTTGCAGCTGGACTTAGACCTGATGTAAAAGCTTGGGCAAAGGATCCTGAAAAAAAGAGATGGTTTAATCCTAGTGCTGTATTCAGTGAACAAGTAAGTCAAAACAATAGCAGAACTATAGATCTGAAGATCGCATTAGAGCCATTTAAAGATTTTGATATAGATATAGACTTCAAGAAGTCATTTAGAAGGGATGAGACTTTTGTTCTTACTAATAAAGGTATAAATCCAGACCCTACAAACCTTGATTTTAACGCTATTGATTCCCCGGAATTTGTACCACAAGCACAGTATGAAGTTGGATCGTTCGAGATTTCTAATATGGGCATAGGTTCATTATTTTCTGATGCATCGGAGTTATATGCTAACTTTAAAAATGCAAGAGAGTCGGTATCATTGGAGTTGGCTCAAAATGATTTTAGTCGATTAGTAACTTCAAATCCTGACAGTGCTTCAATAGCATTGACAAAACACTCTGCTGATTGGGTGGATGATGATGGCAATATACTTTATTATTATGGATATGGGCCTAACAACTATGATGTCGCAGTTCCTGCATTTTTAGCGACTTACCTTGGAGGAGAGACCGGTGATTATTCAGATTTGTCAAGTGACGCGAAAAGTCTTAGTTGGAGTAAATTGCCAAAACCTAACTGGACTATCAAATATGATGGATTGTCTAAGATGGATGTGTTCAAAGATGTATTTACAAGCTTCACTATAAATCATAGTTATAAAGGAGCAATGCAAGTCAATAGGTTTAATACAACGCTGGAATATAGAGGCCTAATTGATAATAGATCCCCAGTAAATGATAACTATTTTTCTAGAATTCAAATTCCTGCGATTACAATATCAGATCAGTTTTCACCGCTCATCGGAGTGTCTGTGAAGACTAAAAGTGAAATGACGATTGAAGCCGAGTGGAGAAAATCTAGATCGCTTAGTTTATCTCTTGAGGACCTAAGAGAACAAACGAGCAATGAGTTTAGATTCGGATTTGGATATACGATCAAGAATTTCAGATCTAGTAAGAAAAAAGGAAAGAGAAGAAAAAAGGCCCAAAAGGATGCGGAAAAAGATGATAAGAAATCTGGAGGTCTTGGGAAATCTGGAAGTCGTGGAGGAGTGAAGAATAATAGAGGAAAGACATTGACTATGAATCTTGATTTCTCAATCATTGATACGAGAGAATTGATTTATGAAGTATCACAAGGTGTTGATGGACAGGTGAATAGTGGACAGAATTCTATTCAAATATCTCCAAGTGTTGATTATGATATCAATGAAAACCTTACCATGAGATTCTTCTTTGATTATAATTATACAGAATCAGCTATTTCTATCGGATCTAATCGAAGGTTAAATATAAGAGGTGGTGTAACTGCTCAGTTGAAAATCAACTAAGAGGTGCATTCTTTAAATTTGTAAAAAGCTTATTCGTCGTTATTGATGGATAAGCTTTTTTTGATTTTAAGAATGTTTTTAAAAACTAACTTGCCGTGTCAATATTATAATTGTGATTGCTTTTTGAACCAATCACTAGAAATACAACATTATATGTACCTTTACCATCTATAAATACTTCAATATTGAGAGCTAAAAAATCCTTCGGACAACACTTCCTAATCAACGAATCATTATCAAAGAAAATCGCTAATTCATTGCGAATGGAATCTGATATCAAGAATGTACTTGAGATTGGGCCTGGAAAAGGTGTTCTAACTAAATACCTTCTGGAGCAAGACATCAATCTAAGAGTATGTGAAGCGGATAAAGACATGGTGACTTATCTTGAAGATAACTATCCGAAACTTCATGATAATATCATATTCTTGGATTTTCTGAAGCTTGATATGAGTAAAGTTTTTGATGGGGAGTCTTTCTATATGATTGGTAATTATCCATATAACATCTCTTCTCAGATATTATTCAAAATGGTAAAGCATAAGGAACTGATACCCGAGATGATAGGAATGTTTCAAAAGGAGGTTTCAGATAGAGTGATAGCTCCTCCTGGCAGCAGGACATATGGGGTGGTTAGTGTACTTATCCAAGCATTCTACAAAGGGGAGAATGTAGTAAGAGTGAGTCCTGGCTCGTTCAATCCACCCCCGAAAGTAAACTCTTCAGTGATCAGATTGACACGAAAAGAGAACCTTGACCTCGGATGTGATTATAGTCTATTCCGTACTGTGGTGAAGACCGCCTTTGGACAGCGAAGAAAGATGATGAGAAACACCCTCAAAGGATTGGTCAAAGATGAAAGTCTTTTAAAAGATGATTATTTCAAAAGAAGGCCAGAACAATTGGGTGTAGAGGAATTTGTAGACCTTACAGTTAAAATTCAGCAAGCGCAAGGAGAATATACTTCAGACGAAACTTCTGATTAGTACCAACTGTTTGAATCATTGGCGTCTGAAATAGATGCTGAAAAGAGTCGATTCTTGAAGGCTCGAGATTTTTATTTGAAAAACGATATACAAAAAGTAGCATAATGAAATTAGAAGAGAGAATAATGCCAGATCTGAAGACAGCTATGAAAGCTAAAGATCAACCTGCATTAAGAACTATAAGAGCGATTAAAGCTGCTATCCTTATCCAAAAGACAGATGGTTCAGGTACAGAAATGACTCAAGAAATGGAAATCAAATTAATCCAAAAAATGGCTAAACAACGTCAGGATTCTCTGGATATTTTTGTGAAACAAGGTAGAGAAGATCTAGCTGTTACAGAAAGAGAAGAGTTAGAAGTGTTGAAGAAATATCTTCCAGAGCAATTATCAGAAGAGAAAATTAAAGAAATAGTTGATAAAATAATAGCGGATACTGGAGCAGAAGGCATGAAAGATATGGGTCGTGTAATGGGATTAGTATCTAAAGAACTAGCTGGAAAAGCAGATGGCAAAACTATATCTAGCGTAGTGAAAGCTTCTTTGACATAAGAAGGATAGGGACAAAAGATCAGCATCAAATTGATAAGTTGTTTTATAACATTACTTACTGGTTTAAGTGTAATGCCAGTTTGGCTTGTACAGCAAACGATATGTGAAACAAACGTACGTTTCACAGAAAACATTAAGGGATACCCACTCTAACAATAATGAAAGTTACTTATCTGCCATGATAATTGATCCGCTTTAGTAGAAAACAAGCAAATTGATTCTCAGAAGATGGACAGCAAGGGGACTTACTAAAAAAAGATTATGAATTTTCGGATTAATCGAGTTTTCTACCTATTTGCATTTATGCTGACGTTAGCAGCACTATCTTGTAAAACTGTAAAACAGATTCCCAATGATAAAGCGGAATCTGACATTAAAGCAGTTATGAAAATGCAGGAACGTGCATGGAGCGATGGAGATGTGCATCAGTTCATGGAAGGATATTGGAAATCTGAAAATCTATCTTTCGTAGGTAAAAGTGGTGTCAATAAAGGCTGGCAAACAACTCTAAACAATTACATCAAAGGGTATCCTAGCAAAGATGCGATGGGTGCATTGACATTTGAGGTGTTAGAGATGAATCGTATATCTGCGGATGCTTACCATATGATCGGTCGATATACATTGATTAGGAAAGCGGATAAACCAACTGGGCTTTTCACTTTGATATGGAAGTATATTGATGGCAAGTGGCTCATCGTATCTGATCACACTAGCGGATAAAATAAATAGAATTACAATATGAGCCATAAACTCGGATTGATAGGTTATCCCTTGTCCCATTCCTTTTCACCCTCTTATTTTGCTAAAAAGTTCAAAGAACTGCAGATTCAAAATTCTGAGTATTTGGCTTATTCTATAGATGAGATAGATAAGATTAATGAGATATTTGAATTAGAAGTAACTGGGCTCAATGTTACAATACCTTACAAAGAACAAGTGATTCCGTTCCTTGATGAATTGAGTGAAGAAGCGGCTGAAGTAGGTGCTGTGAATACAATAAAAATAGAAAATGGTCTAAAAGTTGGCTACAATACTGATGTTTACGGTTTTCGGGCTTCTCTGTTAGAACAGATAGGTGATGTGAAAATTGAAAAGGCTTTGATCTTGGGGAGTGGGGGAGCATCAAAAGCGGTAAAGTTTGTGCTAAGGAAACTAGGAATAGATTATAAAATAGTATCGAGAAAAGAAATTTTAGGGACAGATACGATCAGTAGTATTGATAGAGATCTATCTTCCAAACACTTTGATTTTCAGAAGCAGGATCGCAAGGGTGCAAACAAAAAAGAAGCGTATTTAACCTATCTAAAGTTAGATAAGAAGATGATACAAGAACATAAACTAATCGTAAATACGACACCTCTTGGAATGTACCCTAACGTGGGTAATTGCCCTTCGATACCTTATGACGGACTAACAGATCAACATTTTTTATATGACTTAGTCTACAATCCTGAAAAAACATTATTTTTGATGAAAGGAGAATCTGCTGGTAGTAGCATAAAAAATGGAAACGATATGTTAGTTTTGCAAGCCGAGAAATCATGGGAAATATGGAATCAAAAATAAATGAAGCCTCAATGAGAGAATCTGAACTGTCAAACCTCGGAAGTAAAATGAACTCAGATAGTATAGATTTTACTGACACGAAAATTGCCTTTTCTGCCAAAACAGATAAGGAGTTAATAAAAATGGGCCGACTGTTTGGGCTTATGAATAAAAGTGCGCTCGTAACTGTAGGATCGAAACTTGGTTTAATTGCGATAAAGCTAAGACTTCCATTTGTAGATTATATAGTAAAACAAACCATTTTTCAACAGTTTTGTGGTGGGGAAAACCTATTGGACTGTCAAAAATCAATTGATACTTTATACAAGAATAATTCTCTTACTATTCTGGACTTCGGTGCTGAAGGTAAGAGCAATGAAGAGGAACTGAATAATGTGATGGAAGAGACAATGCGTGCAATAGAATTTGCAGCATCCAATGTGTCAGTGCCTGTTATCAGTACTAAGATTACTGGTCTAGTGGATAATAATATCCTCATCAAATTACAGAATAAAGAGGAGCTTACCTTAGGGGAACAAAGAGAACATGCAGCACTTGTAGAAAGAGTAGGTAATATTTGTAGTAAAGCAGCCGAACTGAAAGTAAGCGTTTTTGTAGATGCCGAAGAAAGTTGGATGCAAGATCCAATTGATGATCTAGTCATGGATATGATGTCAAAGTATAATCATGATAGAGTCAATGTATACAATACGTATCAATTGTACAGACATGATAAATTGGCTGACTTGAAGGCACACCATAATACGGCTACAAAAGGTGGTTTCTTTTTCGGAGCGAAGTTGGTGAGAGGTGCTTATATGGAAAAGGAAAGAGAGCGTGCAATAGAAAACAGATACGATTCACCTATTCAGCCCGATAAGGCTTCTACGGACAGAGATTTTGATGCGGGGATAGATTATTGTGTCAGAAATTATATAAATATAGCTTCTTGTTGTGCGTCACACAATGTCGAAAGCAATCGAAAACAAGCTGCCTTAATCGATGAACTAGGGTTTGCTAAGGATCATCCACATTTTAACTTCTGTCAGCTATATGGAATGAGTGATTACATCACGTTTAATATAGGTAAAGCCGGATATAATGTGGCTAAATATGTTCCTTATGGCCCGATTAGAGATGTAGTTCCATATCTCATTAGACGTGCTCAAGAAAACTCATCTGTAACAGGAGAAATGAGCAGAGAGCTGAATCTGATCAAGAGTGAAATCAAAAGAAGAGGAATCTAACCCATTGAATAATCGTTGAGCTGACAAAGGAAGATCGTTGAGTGTTCAATATTGCAGGAAGAGGATGTACTTGATTGACGAAAAAGTAATTTATTAGAATCAAGACGAAAAATAGATGGGAAGGAAGAATATTTGATATTGTTGTTTTCTACTAGATACAAAGATCTAGTAGAAGTATGGTTTTGCAGTTTCCCAAGTATCCATAAGTACTAACAAAATAGAGCCGAACCCATACATTAGGCTCGACTCCTGTTAAAACCAAAACTCAATCTTTAGGGCAGAAGTTAGAATTCTGCACTATTTTATTATATCAATGTACTTTTATCAATTTTTTAGTCGCAGTCTTTCCATCTTGTTCTAATACGACATAGTATATACCTGGATGAAGATGACGTAAATCTATATGTTCCATTTGTGCAGCGGAAGCGGATATGACCACTTTATTATCTCCATTTATTACTTTTACAGTGGCATTCTCCTTATTTGCTATTTCTACTCTGATGTAGTTTGTTGCTGGATTTGGATGTACAGAAATTACCAATTCACTCACTTCTTGTTTTGTGATTTGTGACGGTACATTTGGGTGGATCACTGGTTCTATGTTACTGTTAGCTATTTTGCCATTCGATAGTTCGGCATTAATCACTGCATTAGTTTTTGTAAAAAATCCTGCATCTATATGTGTCACAATATTCGATGACTCTACAGTGAATGCTGGACTGCTATAAATGCCTTCTTGAAGAATTATATCACTATTGTTATCTGCGTCAATCTCTCCATTTTCAAGAGAAGCTTCTAGATTTTTTTTGAATTTGTATTCCATGTGATACTGGCCAGGACGAAGATTACTGAAAGAGATGTTTTCATCACCATTTGCTTCAGTAGTCAATTCGGAAATCATGTCATCAGCTTCATTATAGAGACTTACTTTTATATTTGATAAGTTATCTTCATTAAGATCGTAGATTCCGTTTTGATCTTCATCTAACCATGCAATACTGCCGATACTTCCCATTTCAAATAATCCGACATCTACATTCGGTACAGATAATACTTCTGCACTAGCGAACATATCTGATTCTCCATTTTCATGAATATCACTGTCTAAAAGGTCATTACTTGATATATCTATAGTGGTGAATGTATAATCAGTATTAGCTAAGTCTATAAACACTTTGTAATTACCAACAGGTATTTCTTGGAATGCATATAATCCTAGCGCATTACTTATTGTAGATGCTACAATTTGACCCGCTTCATCAAAAAGGGATACTCTTATATCTGGAATCCGAGCTTCTACGGGTTGTCTCATTCCGTCGCCATTGAGATCTTCCCAAACTACACTTCTGAGTGATGCCATAGATAGGAATATTCCGCAGTCAATAGAAGTAAGATCTGCTCCATGTGCCAAAGATATGAGTGGTGTTTTTCCTGTCTCATCAGCATCACTATCAACATTATCATCTATATCTACATCTGATAATGTAATGGTATATTCTTGAGGAATCATGAATTGGATAAAGTATAAACCTTGCTTAAGTCCTGAGAATTTATAATCTCCCGTAACATTAGTATATACGGTGTCAAATGGAACCCCAAATGATCTAAATATAATGACTTCAATTCCTTCAACTCCTCCTTCGCCAGAGTCTTGTAGGCCATTTTTATCCAAATCTTCCCATACTCTATCACCAATGCATGCTGGAAGATATGCGCCACCATCTAGATTTTGATAGTCTTCTCCTGATTCTAAAATTATCACATCCGTACTACCCGTTCCAAATGCATTAGAAATATCAGAATCTACATCATCAGGACCAGAATTTCCATCTGATAGGATATATTCACTAGGGATTTCAAATACAACGTAATATTCTCCAACCTGTAAATTTGTAAATGAATAAATTCCAGATGTATCGCCAACGGTAGCTGTAATTGTAGAATCTAATTTTATACCAGTCCCAGAGAAAAGAAATACTGGAACTTCATCTATTCCTGGGTCTGTTATATTTTTTATACCATTACCATTTAAATCTGTAAATACGATACCATTAATTGATACTTCTCTGGTCAGTGCTATATCGATATCGTTATTAGACCCACTATTGAAAACCATAAAATCAGTACAACCATCTGGATTAGCATCACTGTCTAATTGTTCTATTCCTGTGTCTTTTTTACCTACGAAGTATCCTTCAGGGAGAGTTGCACACACTTGGTAATTTCCTGCAGGGAGATCCATGAATTTATATTCTCCGGTCTCGTCTGACACAGTAGTTTCTGTGATTGTAGTACTTATATCAGAAATTGTTACTAATATATTAGCTAGGCCAATTTCAGTTCCTCCCTGTGTTCCACTATTATCTATGTCTTCCCAGATGAAATCTCCGATTGTTATTTTTTCTACTATTCCTAGATCAACATGGTCTTTGGCTTCAAAATTTTCTAAGAAGAATTGCTCTGTTTCTACTCCAAGTCCTGCAATATTAAAGTCAGAATCGATTTCGTCATCCACGCCAATATTAGGTATAGTTGCTGTTTCGTTTCCTATCAATGATATTCTTAAAGTATAAAACCCCTCCTGGAGCATGTTAAAAGTATACGCTCCATCTGTGTTAGTAGATTTTGTATCGATCACAGAGCCTCCATTATCTAGGAGTGCAACGATCACAGAAGACCTGAACACTTCGCCAGTATCTAATGTACCATTTGCATTTTCATCTTCCCATACTATTCCAGTAATGGAAGATTCGATCGGAGTTGTAAATACAAATCCAGCATCTAAGGTAGTATTGGTAGATCCTGAAGTAATTGAGAATGTATCTGTTGTTCCAATATTGGCTTCCACTAATTCGACATCAGAATCGATAGTATCATTTATGCCAATATTAGCATCTATAAATTGGTAAAAAAGAGGCCTTACAAATTGTAGTTGATATTCTCCTGGAACTATATCTTCTATAAAATAATATCCAGAATCTATTCCTCCTCCTTGATCTGTCATCGTAGATTGAATAACCTCTCCGTCAAGATTAAGTAGATTTACTGTTACTCTATCTAGTCCAGGTTCTTGATCATTGATCCCATTTTCATTTAAATCTATAAATGTCATATCTCCTACTGATGCAAGTTGATAATAGCCACCATTTATTGATTGTAATTCATTGAAGTATGAGACAGAGATTGTATCAGTACTTCCTGTGATTATCTCGTTTGTGATGTCGTCATCGATATCATCAGGTCCTTGATCTGCTAATACATTAAAAAACGATTCATCTTGATTATTGAAAACTAAGTAATATTCTCCGGGAAAGACTTCATGGAAATCATAATTGCCCATTTCATCAACCGTTATACTATCTAATAATGTACCTTCTAAAGCATATAGTTTTACTTCAATATTCTCGAGAATAAGTTCTTCTGTTTCTTTAGTACCATTATTATTATCATCAATCCATGTGAAACCATCAATTGAAATAGCTCCATCAATTAATCCAGCATCGATGTTTTTTGCGTTGAATCCGTTTTCAAGGATTATAATGCCGGTACTGCCTTGTATTTGAGAATCATCAATATCACTATCCAGTGCAAAGTCCGATCCTTGCAGAGGCAGAGTAGATGAATATCTTTCTGTGGTATCAAATGCCACATAATATGATCCAGCATCTAAATCATTAAATGCATACTGACCTAAACTGTCTGATATGGTAGATGAAATTTCACTATTTGCTTCAGAATAGAGTTTAATAACTATTCCTTCGACAAATATATTATCTGGGTTCTGTACACCATCTAAATCGCTATCCACCCATACTTCTCCACTGATCTCACTTTTGATAAGTGAATATCCTCCATCAATATCGAAGTTGCATTGATTTCCTATTAAAGAGAAAATAGCTGTTGTACCTTCTCCATTTTCTCCAGTAATATCTGAGTTAAGTAATAGATCTGAATCTACTTGAGGAGCAAAATCTAATGTATCAACAAGCTCAAATGAAATGTAATAATCACCTATTGAAAGTGTGTCGAATAGGTAATATCCATCTGTTCCGGTTGTGACATTTGTACTCGTTACTGTAGATTCTATTATTGATCCTTCAATACTATACAGACTGACCCCTACTCCGTTTAGGCCTAACTCCTCTACATCTTGTAGTCCGTTTCTATTATTGTCTAACCAAACGTAATCTCCTACTTTTGGTAGTGCTAAATAACCAGCGGAGTTGGTTAAGTTTTCTTCGCCAGGAATAAGTGTTATTAATGATGTAGATCCAGTAATAATTTCGCTTGTTACATCTGAGTCAGATAGGTCATCGCCTTGATTAGCTATTGTATAAATTTTTCCATCAGGTAATTCGAATTGTAAATAGACATCACCCACTACGCTATTTTGGAAACTATAAAGTCCTCCTTCATCTGATGCAGTTTGATCTATAAGATCGCCATTTGAATAATACAACGATACATTTACATTAGGGATGATTGGTTCTTCTATCTGGAATTGGCCGTCATTGTTAGCATCTAGCCATGTGAATCCGCCAATAATTGAAGGAAGTTCGAAAAATCCAAAATCAATATTTAGTAATTCATCACCAGATGAGATTATAATAGTTGGAGAAGTAATTACTCCGTCAACTAGCATTGCATCAGAATCTAATTCATTATCACCCTGATTGGCAAGGGTTATTGTATAAAATGGATCTTGAATCAATATGATCGTATAACTACCAGGAGTTACTTCTGTAAATATGTAGTAACCTGTTTCTCCAGTTTCTCTTGTTTTAATTATTTCTCCTTGATCATTCTTCAGAGCTATCATTACGCCAGCTAATCCCGGTTCGTCTAGTTCTTGAATTCCATTGCCATTTATGTCTTCCCAAACAAAGTCACCTATGGATCCAAATGTGAAGAATCCAGCATCAATATCTGCCAGCTTTTGATTACCACTAAGTGAGAATACTGAAGTTGCACCAGCGCTAATGACACCATCAACATCAGAGTTAAATATGATATCTACGATGTGAGAGGTGAATTGTAAATCTTCATCTTTAATGAACTCGATATAATAATCACCAATTGATAAACTCTCAAAACCGTACATTCCTAGCGCGTCAGTAGTGTCCATTCCTATTAGATCACCATTTGCAGCTCTTAGATTTACTTTTATTCCTGTTATTATTGGCTCATCTGATTCTCTTGTACCATTGCCATTTATGTCTTCCCATGTCAGCCCTTCTACACTAGGTCGTATTATATAACCAGCTGCATTATCTATGGATATTTCGCCAGGTAGAAGTGTGAATTCAGCAGTTGTTCCAGTGCCATTTGTGCCATCTACATCAGAATCAGAGAGATTATCGCCTATGTTAGCGTCTGTGAATAAATAGCCATCAAGTATGTCATATTGTAAATAATATGTACCTGCTTTTTTATCTTCAAATGTAAAGAATCCACCCAGGTCACTTAATGTATCAGCTATCAATGTACCATCAGTATCAAACAGAGAAACGAGAAGGTTGCCTATGAAAGATTCTTCTAGTTGATATTGTCCATCATTATTTTCGTCTATCCAAGTGAAGCCAGAGATGCTTACAGGTAAGATGAAGAATCCAAAATCAATGTCAGTATTTTGAGTGCCAGATATTATAGTTATTGGATTTGTACTTATAGTGCCATCGGCTAATATCCCATCACTATCAAGTGTGGTGTCCGTTCCAGAATTTGCAATAGTAAGAGAAAGAAATTCGTCTGCATTTGCTTCCAAAGTGTATACACCAGGAGTTAAATCTGTAAATTCGTATTTGCCATTTGCATCGGTAATTACAGAGTCTAATAGTATTCCATTATCATCTTTAAGGTATAAGATTACATCTTGAAGCCCAGACTCATCTGCGTCTTGGATGCCATCTTCATTCAGGTCTTCCCATACAAAATCACCAATAGAGCTCAATACTAGAAAGCCAGCATCAATATCTGCGAGTTCTTGATTGCCATCAAGAGAGAATACTGAAGTTGCACCAGCGCTAATGACACCATCTACATCAGAGTTAAATGCGATATCTACGATGTGAGAGGTGAATTGTAAATCTTCATCTTTAATGAATTCGATATAATAATCAGCAATTGGTAAACTCTCAAAACGGTACACTCCTAGCGCGTCAGTAGTGTCTGTTTCTATTAGATCACCATTTGCAGCTCTTAGATTTACTCTTATTTCTGTTATTATTGGCTCATCTGATTCTCTTGTACCATTGCCATTGATGTCTTCCCATGTCAGCCCTTCTACACTAGGTAGTTTAATGTAACCAGCTGCATTATCTATGGATATTTCGCCAGGTATAAGTGTGAATTCAGCGGTTGTACCAAGGCCATTTGTGCCATCTACATCAGAATCAGATAGGTCATCACCTATGTTAGCGTCTGTGAATAAATAGCCATCAAGTATGTCATATTGTAAATAATATGTACCCGCTTTTTTATCTTCAAATGTGTAGAATCCACCCAGATCACTTAATGTATCAGCTATTAATGTACCATCAGTATCAAACAGAGAAACGAGAAGGTTGCCTATGAAAGACTCTTCTAGTTGAAATTGTCCATCATCATTTTCGTCTATCCAAGTGAAGCCAGAGATGCTTACAGGTAATATGAAGAATCCAAAATCAATGTCAGTATTTTGAGTGCCAGATATTATAGTTATTGGATTTGTACTTATAGTACCATCGACTAATATCCCATCACTATCAAGTGAGGTGTCTGTTCCCGAATTTGTAATAGTAAGAGAAAAAAA
>JBLHWH010000004.1:0-69099 GCA_047628935.1 Halioglobus sp.
TGGTAGAGGTTATAGAACATTCGATAAATTTAAAAGTGCTATCCTATTTTTTCATGGAAAACTAAACCTCTTTCCATTTAAATGGGCGTAGAACCTTTTAATGAGCAAATTACTACTAAATGTGGTACAGATCATTCAGTTTATCCTTCAGGAGGAGATGGAAATAGCGGTAATGATGGTACTGTAGGCAGCGGAGGTAGTTCTGTCCTACCTGCAACTACTATTGACGTATTAGTTTTATATACTGAAAGTGGAAGTATTGCTGATCTGCAATCACCATTAAGTCATGCAATGAGTCAATTGAATATGATTGATGATAATAGTGATATTCCTGATATTAATTTCAACTTAGTTGGTATAGATAGAATAGATTATTTGGAAAATCCTACTCATAACTTTAACACAATATTTGGACATATGATTGCTAATGCAGAGGTGAGAGATCTGCGTGATGCTTATGGTGCGGATATAGTTTTGATAGGATTAGATTATATATCAGAAGAGGATACTTGGGGAAGAGCAGGTACAATAGATATCAATGCTGAAAGTTCAATTGCAGTAATGCAGATAAGTAAAATGAGTAGAGATCATACATTAGTTCATGAAGCATTTCATATGTTTGATTGTGGACATGAGTCTGGAGCATCACAACCTGATGAGATATATCAACATGCTAAGTATATGAATTACTGGAATAAAGAACATGGCACTGTAATGTGGAGTAGTGAAGTTGATGATGAAACGATTTTATATTTGTCGAATCCCGATGTAGATTATGATCCAGGTTGGCTTAATGATGAACAGCCAACTGGACATGTTGTGAATAGGGATAATTCAAGACGAGCTAATGAGGTTGCTTCAACAGTATCAGATTTTAGACCATCTACATTTAACAATCATGTTGTTACTGTTGGTGGAGGATGGGACTATGATGACGCTACTTACAATTTCATAACGATGTGCAAAAATGAATTGAATAGTATGTATTGGATGAATTCTGGAGATATGGAACAGCCCTATACTTCTGTTTGGGAGATCAGCAATGATGGGATTTCGTATACACCTATTTCATTGATTAACACAATTCCATTTGGTATCAAAATTGATCCATTAGGATGGGGAACAATAAAAATTAGAACAAATGCAAATCCGGTGCCAGGGAATTACACAATAAGGCTAAAGGTAACTAAGGATGGTGTAGAAAATGTTGATTATATGTTGTTAAATATTTTAGCTTGTCCAGGGTTTACTGGGGGAGATAATAATGAAACAGAATCACGTAATCTATTCAAAAATGACCAGAATATTAAAATTTACCCAACTGTTCTTCAAGATGGGTATGAGTCGATTAAAATAAAATCTCAATTGACTAATTTAGATTTTATTTTGAATGATGTTAGTGGACAATTTATAACTGGAGGGAAAGTAATTGCTAATGAAATTTCGCTTGAGAATCTTATGTCAGGGATATATTTTATTTCAATAATATCTGAAAATAAAAGGATACTCACTAAAAGAATAGTTAAGCAATGAGATATATAGCATTTTTATTACTCTTGTGTCTTAATTTTTCCTGTTCAGATAATGACTCTCAGGAAGAATGCAATATTTGCACCAGTGATATTCAAATTAATGGTGAACCGTGGGAGGTTATTGATAGGAACGTGTTTAGAGAAACAATTATAAGTGGGGAATCAATCTATACAATTGGTCTGAATTCTAGACACGAGAATGGTTTTATGTTTATCAAAGACGATCTCTCAATTGTAATTGATAATAGGATAGGTGACACGCTCACTTTAGTTAATTTTGAACATAGTGTAAACGTAGAAACCGCATTGTTTACATATCTCACATCAAAATCTGATGGAGACGTACAAGGTAGTTACTATAAGCTTGATCCTACATATAACAATTTCATTGTGTTAGAGGAAGTAACAGAAATATATTTGAAAGCAAATTTTCAAGCGAAGTTGCTTAAAGTTATTCCTGAGAATGACTCTTGGCCAGAGGATCCTGCAATCATTGAATTTACAAATGCAAAAATAATTGCATCGAGGGAAGAATAGGTGAACCGATGATAACAGTGCATAATCAGAGAAGAGTCCGCTATTGCGGACTCCTCTCGATATGCTTGGACGAAATCAATAATACAAAACAAGAAACTAATGTTGAAGAATAAAAAACGTGTGCTAACCTTTAAGCCTGATAATTGTGGCGAAGCCCAAGGGGTAGGCTGCGTTGAGCAGAGTGGTGTCTAAACATTAAATATTATGCATTTTCGATTTTCTGAGGTTGTGTTATACAATCAATCTAAAAGCTTATTAGGCTGATTACATAGTAATAAGTGATTCGATTAGATCATTATTACTCTTATGATGATATCAAAACGATGACTTTGGGGCTCTAGATTAAGCGATTTTTAACATTTTGGACAAGGCTACGCCAAAGGTATCAATAACCTTTGGGAATTCTATTTGGCCGCATTAAATATTCTTTGAAGATCAGCTTTTATTGGAGGGTCTTTGTTTCTAGATATCCCTTGATAAGGAATCATCATAACCAGTTTACAGGACTTACATTGAGAGGGATTGGGACCAAGTATTCTAGCAATGGCAAGTTTCTTACGTTTCTTGCGGCACAGAAGTTTTTGGTGTTTCTAGTTCAGTTCTCTTTTGGCTATTTTTATGGACTTCTTCTTGGATGTATTGGCTATGAATCTATACTGCCTTACTTTCCTATAACAAGAAGGTAGAATGTGCAGTCTGAATCGATGTAAGAATTGCTCACCCTTTAGCGTCATTGGTTTCTTCTTAGCGCTATTTTTATAATCCTTGTAAATAAAGGTTACATGTGTGGTATTCATGCTAATCAATCGATGATTAGTAATGGCAACCTTATACGAGTAATGAGCGAGATAATTAATGACACTACCCACACCACTAGATGGTTTTTGCTGTGTATGACCCACTTTTTGTTGTAAATTGAATTAAGCCATTTATTTGTAGATACAGGTAAATTGATAGGTAGAGTAAGTACACCTTTTTTAATAAGCTTACGGATTTGATGTATAAAGAACCCTCTGAAAAGAGGCTTCATTACCTCACTGTGGAAAAAAAATAAGGGCCAAACCTTTTTGGGTTTTGCCACTTTGCTTGAGTTGTGAGTCCACCACTGGGCACAATACAATCCGTCGCCTACAATAAGATATATGGACCGTTACGTGATGAGGAACACCATAGCATATAAGCACTGAATCAAGCAATACACAAACAATTGGAGGAACTCAATAATACTAATTACCAGGGCAAAGATTACAGCCGTAAGGATATGTTTGCCATTGAAAAAGAAGACCTATGCAAACTACCTAGAAGTTTATTCCAAGTTAAGAAAAGTACCAGAGCCAAGGTACAGCGGAACTACCATGTAGTGTTAGATGAAGACAAGCACCAATACAGTGTCCCATACAGATATGTGGGAAAACACAGTGAAATTGTCTATTCAAGAGACTCCGTAGAAGTATACATCGATAACAATAGAATAGCCATACACAAACGAGATAGACGACCACAGGGATACAACACCGCCGCGATCCATATGCCAAAAAAGCACGTTAAGCACTTAGAGCAAAAAGGATGGGATGCGAGCTACTTCAAGAAACAAGCCGAACAGATTGGCCCCAATACACTGTGGGTCGTCTCAACTATGCTAGATAGTAAAACACTCATAGAACAAACATATAATGCCTGTCTTGGTGTATTAGGCTTAAGGAAGAAATATACCATGGAAAGACTAGAGAAAGCATGTTCTAAAGCTCATACAACACATAGGGTCAACTATCAAATCCTATCCAATATTCAAAAGAATAATATGGATAAAATAGAGACTCCTGTACAAGCTAGACCCTTCCGAATACAAGACCATAATAACATCAGAGGAGCCGATGAATATGGATAAAGATATTACTGCACATATCCCACTTAGTGAGCTATCGTCTTCGTAAGGAGCCCGTAGGGCGACTGAAGAAGACGATAGCTCGACCACTTATTAAGACCATTAATGAAATATTATTAACACATAAAAATATCAAAAAAAATGAATGCACAAGCAACACTACGACTCATGCAGAAAATGAAACTTAACGGCAAGTCTGCCTCTTACGAATACATACTAGATCTTCCTGTAAGTAGCATCCCAGACACGCACAACGGCATCGCTACATTGGTGAAGAAGAATTACAGAACAGAGCACACAAAAGAACTGCGATGCTCCTACGTCTCAGCAAACTCAGGTATTCATCCTCGATCCATGACATCACCTATCAATCAGACCGAAATCTAGACAAACAAACCATTGCGCAATTATCAGATAGTACTTATGTAGAATGCTCTGAAAATATCCTCATCACTGGAGCTACAGGATGCGGCAAGTCCTTCTTGATAAGCGAATTAGATCACCAATTCTGCCTTGTGGGACATCGTGCACTATATTTCAATATGAACAGACTCTATGAACAAATAGCGGTCGCTAAAGTAGACGGTACATACATCAAATGGATCAATAGAATCAGTAGGTCTAGCTTGGTCATTTTCGATGACTTTGGTCTACAGTCATTATTCCATGATGTCAAATTAGCCATCCTTCAAATACTAGAAGATAGATACCAAAAAGGATCAACAATCATAGCATCACAACTTCCTGTAAATAAATGGTACAACTACTTAAATGAACCAACTTTAGCGGATGCTATTATGGATCGAATTACAGCTAAATCTTCTAAAATTGAACTCAAAGGGAAGAGTTTAAGACATGATTTTTTGTCAATTATAAAGGGGGGCAGCTTGCGAGAACTAGGGGGTCAATGCTGCGAGAATATACACAAGCAGCAACGTTATAGATTGATGTAGGGAAATTAATTATTTATATTTTTTGTCATTATCAAACCTTATTTGCCTATAGATCAGAGTTTTATTATAGGCTTGTTGAACTAATAAATGATTGGAGGAAACGATCTATGTTGATGAAGAAAAAGCAGGTATCAATCGCTAAAAATGAATGTACAAACTGAGCTATTTGAAAGATATATGGTTGGCTTTGCCTCAGCGGTCTAAGCCTTTTTTGAAGGATAGGGAAGGGGAGAAGAAGTAGGTTTTTAATTTTTATGCTTTTATACTTGGGAAAATACAAATGAACAACACACAATAGCTGTTCATGCTCCACTGTGATCTGTACGATAGTTGGCCAATCGTTAAGTTTCAGCAAGAGTGTAGAAAGTTGCACTTTTTCTAAAATATAACCGCATGTTTTCAAGGCCGACATGCCTGACATCTCAAAGAGTGTCTGACATATTCATTGTGAACACAAGAGTGAAGCCTACCACTGAACAAATAAGTGTCAGGCACCTCGTAGGTGTGCAGACACTGTTGCAATACATCAAAGAGTGAATGAATTAGTTGTTACTTTTATGTAGTTTAAATCAGTTCTAATGATAAAGCAGTTCGCATTATTTTTTTCATATTCTTTTGTTTGCTTACATAGGTTTTATTAAAAAGCAGCCGTTTTATGGCTTTTGTGTTTTTAAAAGATCATCATTTTTTTCGATTCAAGTAAGGTTTTGTAATTTGTGGGTAGTGGTAGTTAAGTGAAAATGTCTATTTACAACGATAGCAGTTTTTTTTAGATAATACACTGAAATACACGAATAAGTATTTCGGGGGGGGGCAAATTGCGTAAATTGATGAATATAAACTTTCCTCTGCCCCATTCTTAGAAATGAATAAAAAATGAAAACTATGTTAACTCTTTGATGGCACGAAGAATATCACGTCTGCTGATTTGGCCTACTAATTTATTGTCATCATCCATAACCAATAATCTCTTAAAAGGCGAGGAAACGAACACTGAAGCCACGTCCAAAATATTCTCATTGATACTAATGGATTTCATCACATTTGACATGTAATTGGAAACAGTATCAGTGGTAGTGGGCAATCGATTGTAGACATTTCCAAATAAAACATTCAAACAATCTTTATCGTCAATTAATCCAACTACTTGACCATTATCGTCGAGTACAGGGGCTCCTGAGATTCTATTATCTAATAATGATTTGATGACAACATTAATGTCAGTATCCTTTTTGAAAGTGATTAAATCTCGGGTCATATATTCTTCGACTGAAGGCGTCTTATTTACAGCTTGTTTGACATCCTTCTCTACTAGTTTATTTTGGAAATTTTTCATATAATCATTTTTGCGTCATCAAGAAAAAGTAATATGTATAAGGATAATAAATAAATAATAGAAAATGAAATATATTTAAATGTCTTTGGGAGTTTATCGAAATATATACATAGTGGAGTCGGTTTTGTGTAGAATTATTAGTGGGATATACTTTCAGTATTAGAATTATATATTATTAGGGGCTAACTGTTCATAATGGACTATTTACTTTGATTTGATAATGCTTATCGATATAAATAGAGAAAATTAAATTGAAGATTTATGAAATATTATCAAAATAATTTATAGCAGTTTGCCTATTGTAGATACAAGGTATTTTTATCCTTTGATAATATTCGTTGATAGTTAGTTACCTCTGCAGTAAGTTTTTTTTGATATGACAATGAATGACTATTTCAGGCAAACTGAATAGGAGTTAATTATCAAGTTTGATTTGAAGAGCATCACATAAAGAAGTGTTTTAAAAATACATAATTCCAAGTGGGTAAAATTTTATTTGGAAATAAAGTGAATACAAAACGTTTCTACAAAAATATATATGGGAAATCAATAATTACAAACTTTTTCGACAAATTATATTGGATATGATAATACTCTACATTTTAATCCTGCTGTCTTGTTTTGTTTCAGTTAATCATGCTCAATTTTGTTCATGAACTATAATCTTGAGCGAATGTTCTGATGAATTTGACGATGGTAGCGGCAATACTAACTATACAGATGAAAGTGACTGCACATGGCTCATTCAGGTAGCAGAGGGCAGCACCATACTACTTTTTTTTAATAGCGTTGAGACAGGATCTTGTTGTGACGTGCTCAAAGTTTATAACGGTCCAACTCAAAATGCGCCACTCATCTGAGAGTACCGTGGCAGCATAGTACCCAATTATATTCAATCTGCTTCGAATGAACTCTTCCTGGAGTTTACCACCGATGGAAGTGTCACTGCAGATGGCTGGTCAGTCAGTTATATATGCGGTAATATTTCTTTTATTGATTTAGGATATAACGATCTAGGGTACTCTAGTTTATTGATTGCTGACGGTTCTATTTTAGAATATGAGGTTGAACTCCAAAACAATGGTAACTTAGATTCAGGACCCTTTGAAGTAGGGTTTTAGGCGAGCGAAGGTTCTGGAATTGACTTGTTTGATGCTCTCATGTTTACAGAGATTATCGATAATGTGCCACCTAGTAGTACTCTGACAGTGAGCGGAATACGTGATGTACGTGATTCTATTCCACCAGATACTTACAATGGAGTAGGATTTATAATTGATCCTCAAAATGAAGTCGACGAACTCGCTGAAGGAAACAACACCTATCAAGAAAGTTTTGAAGAAATTTATATACCATGTTGCTCTGAATTGACAACAATAATGGGCTGTCAGGAGACAATCAGTGATGGCATTGGATATGAAGATATAGTGCGAGAAACAAAATGTTCATGGCTACTAGAGTCTGAAAATAATGAATCTATTTACCCGACTTTTTCAATGTAGAACTTTTTAGTTCAGATGTAATCAGCACTTATGATGGAGAGAATCAAAATGCAGCATTGATACAAGAGTTTAGAAACAATAACGATTTCTATCCCGTCGTATCAAGCGGGAGTTCAATCTTCTTTGAATTTAATGCCTCATTTTCAGGTGATGAGGGTTTGAGCGCAGAGTACTCTTGCACTGATATGAGCATTTCTAATCTGATTATGGAATTCTCAAGTACTGCCAATAGTACTGGCAGTATGGTTGATTTTGACCTGGACATACGTAATAATGGGAATTCTGCTTCCCCAGCCACTAAAATCTATTTCTTCGGCAGTATTGATAATAATTTAAACATTGTCGAAGATTTCCTCATTGATTCTATTGAACTTGCGTCAATACCAGCATTTGGCCAGATTCAATTAAATCACACGATGGATGCTAGAGGTATTCCTCCTTCAGGTGATTATCTGCCCATAGCGGTAATTGATGCATTCGATAGTGTTGTTGAACTAAATGAAGAAGACAATCTAAAAATCTTCTCAGATCGATTTTACAAACCATACTGCCCAGATACAAAGACTATCCCAGAAGATTGCTCTAGGATTTTATCTGACGGAAGTGGTAATGCAAGTTTTACATCAGCTACAGATTGTAGTTGGTTATTTGCAGCTGATTCAGGGCAGTTTGTTTCGCTGAATCTCATAGACGCTGATCTTGGTCCCAGTTTAACCAGTCTTCGATTTTATGATGGTGAGGATGTCCTCAGCCAATTAACAGCTGAGTACACTGGAAGTAGAGATAATGATATCCCATCGATAATATTGTCTACAGGAGAAAATATTTATGTAGAGTTTGTGACTTCAGTGAACTCGAAGTTCGTTTCAGGCTGCGATTTTCAATATGATTGCACCGAGGATATTGAGGTGAAGTTTGATTTTATTGGGAACTTTGGAATAGTGAGCTTAACCAATAACGAAGTTCGTTATGACTTTAATGTGAGAAACTTCGGAAATGGCCCGACTCCAGAAACGAAAATATATTTCTTATTATCCCCAGACCAATTTATAAATACAAACGACATTGTTTTAGATTCGATTATTTTACCTTCTATACAGCCAAATGAATCAATTACTGTAGACCATGATTTCAATCCGAGATAGCAGGATCCTTCGATTCTCGGAGGAAACTACTACGCAGGATTCCTGATTGATCCTTTGGACGAGGTGATGGAGATCAATGAAAACGACAATAGCTGTATAGATATCAGCACTTTTGATATTCCATTTTGTTCAGAAGAACCACAATTTATAGACGATTGTTTAGGAGGATTTGATGATGGCAGTGGAAATGATAACTATGCTGACAATTTTGAATGCAAATGGTTGTTCGAAGGTCTGATTGTCTCAAATATTCGCTTGACATTTAGTGAATTCAATACCGAGTCATGTTGTGATTTTATCCGTATTTATGATGGAATCAATAATAGTACGCCTCTATTAGGTGTGTACTCTAGAACCACTCTACCACCGACCATACAGACGTCCCAATCTAACGCATTTGTAGAATTCGATACGGATGGGAGTGCAACAAGATCTGGTTTGGAAATTGAATATGAGTGCATAGAATTCTTTAGTGATCTTCAGTTTGGAAATGGATCGACGCAATTTCAAGTAGTAAATAACATATTGAACCTTGCTACGATAACTGAGAATGATGGAGTTCTGCCGACTGGTGTATTTCAGATTGGTTTCATACTTTCAGGGGATGAGGTACGGAACATAGGTGATTATTTAATATCAACAAAGACTATCAATAATCTTGAGCCTGGGCAAGAAGTTGAGGATGAGTCAGAGATTGATCTTAGCGACATCGCTCTTCCAACAGCAGAGTATTTCTTGATTGTCCGTAAAGAATGGATGAGACTATAGAGGAAAATGATGAAATGGATAATGATTTTATATCCAGCTTTCCGATCGATATCATAAGCGGTACTGAAGATATTTTCAAAGAATCAGAAATAATGATTTTCATTCTTAATCATAACCTACTTATTAAAAGTGATATCTAGCATTATTTGAGAAGAATAAGTCTCATTCAGACAGATTGTGTGGTTCTCTTGGACAAAAGAATTGATAATTCGAATTCTGAACATAAACTTGATGTCATAGACTACCCAGCAGGATTATACTTTGTGCGGGTTGAGTTAGAGGATCAAATACTAGTAAAAAAGTTGTTTATTTATTGGCAAAATAAAGGTCTTGCAAATGGAACCTATACATTGATAAGAACTTTTCCTAGTCTTCCACCCGTTGGACAGTTGTTTATATAATAGATAGAGTATTTCGGGCGAAAATAGTGGGCAGTTGCGCTATAGTTTTAAGTATACTTTGTCATTAGAGCTTTAGAATTTGTCGAGTGGAGCCAAGAGCTGAACTACGAAGGTTATTATTCTTCTGACTAAAATATGAGTGGTGAGTTGTAAAAATGATCGACTATATGATGCCAATCGGGAAACTAGAGCTTGGGATACAGAAATTGATGAGTAAAGCAGAATATTAAAAGGCAGGAAGTGTGCTCTTTAAGCCATAATGGGAATGAGGATAATAATTGATAAACAGAGGTCAGCATTATAGATTGCTTTTTGTTTATCCTGAGACGTATACGTTACTCAATTTGAAGAAATGAAAACAAAGCAGGATATTGGATTACATAGGGTCCACATATTTAAAGAATGAAAAGTGATTAAGTACCCTGAACATAGTACCTTATTAGAAGCCTTTTTAGAAGCTAATATAAATCATACACATATCTATGGGGGACATGCAAGATGTTCTACTTGTCGGGTTAGTATAATGGAGGGAATAGGAAATAGTAACCTAAGAAATGATGCAGAACAGCAAATTGCCGATAAACTAAATTTCAATAAAGAAATTCGATTGACCTGTCAATCAAAAATAGTTGATGGTATGTGCATGCGAAGATTGGTATCAGATAAATTAGATTTGGATATTATTTTCGAACAATTTTCAAAAGACTCGTAGATTGTACTTGGTTGTCAACAAGAGCTGAGAATAGTCTTTACATATATTGTTAACTATACTTCTTTTGCAGAAAAATTTCTCTTTATTAAGTTGTTCATATATCACAAATATAGAAGTAAATATCACAAACATAATTCGTTTGAAGCTACTTTAAAGGGGAAGACAGGACAATATAATCTTTATGAAATCATATAATACCTGAGTTCACGCATAAAGAATTAATACTCCCAAAAAAAATATGATTCATTTCAAAACACTTAAAGGCTGAAATGGTAAATGAATATCAATGGTTAACTTTCAATCAATAAATCAATCAATCAGCATCTATCACCTCCATTCCCAATAGAGTGAAATCATCAGGATATGATTCTAATCCTGAGCATGTTAATCCATATTGATAAACACATCTAAAAAGCTCATCAATATCAAGTGCTGAATTTTTTTGTAAGAAGGACCAAAGCTCGTCTTCATTTGAAACACCATAGTTATCTATAACATCCGTTATTGCATCTGTATATATTATTAATTTATCTCCCAGTTCTAGTTGTATCTCCTTCTCTTCAAATGATATATCTTCTTTAGAGAAAGCGCCTATAATAGTTCCTTTTGTACTCAGTGGTATAATTCCTTTTTGACCTCTGCGTAAGATGTAACCCTCAGGATGACCTGCTGATACATAAGTCAACACACCATTTTTTGTATTGTATTGTGCATAAAACATGGTTACAAAAGCATCTCCAGGCATTTTCTGAAATAATCGCTCGTTGGTTAAATTAATTATTTCGGAAGGAGAGTTCAGTTTATCTGCGGCATTTCTAAAAGTGGTTGATGACATAAATGTCACTAGGGCTGCGGGAATACCATGTCCAGTAACATCTGCAATTAAAAGACCATAATTATCATTGGGTAATTTAATTACGTCATATAAGTCTCCTCCTACTTCATCCATAGGTTTAAATAATGAAGCAAAACGAACTTTAGGGGAAATGGGAAGTTGAGTTGGTAATAAAAACTGCTGTGCTAATTTGGCTTGCTCTAGTTCTTCAAGAATACGTTTACGAAATATTTGTAAATTATTATTTGCTTCAATTAACCTATTCTTGGTTTCATTCAAATGAGTAATATCAGACTGGACACCAACATAGTGTGATACTTTATTATTATCATCTCTGATGGGTGTGATGGATAACCTATTCCAAAAAGGGCTACCGTCTTTTTTATAGTTTAAAAGCTCAACAATACAAGATTCCTCTTTTTTAATCGCATCTCTTATTTTCTGAACAGCTTCTTGATCAGTATTTTCACCTTGTAAAAATCTACAATTTTTACCGATCACTTCTTTCTCGATATAACCAGTCATTCGCTGAAACCCTTCATTGACATATATCAGGGGTCTATCTTTAGATGACATACTACTAATAGTTATTCCTTCGGAAGACGCATTTGTGGCTTTCTGTAATAATTCATTTTTTGCTATTGTTGTTAGTACTTTATTCATTCCTTTTGGATATTTCATAAAATATTGTAATGGTAAAAACGATATTAATTAAAGGTAAAATTTTTTCATTGCTAATCTTTTTATTCTAATATAAAGATTAGACTAAGTTCAAAACTTAGTCTTTATTAGACCTCTGATTAAGGTTTGCTTGATGATGAAGTAGGTTTATACATTTGCTAAGCATCTGCGGATGTTTTGTTTTATTATTTGTTGATTGTTTGGTCTTTTTTGTAGAAATGATGTCATCCAAATCAGTGTATATATATTGCACATGACTATATTGTATTTTCAATTAATTTTGAAGCCGCCTATACTAAGTTAGTTCACAGTTTTCTATTGTGAGCTATTTCTCAAAAAGATTCTGCACACTCGAAATCATTATAAGTTTATTAGTTTTTTTTAAAACTATATTTATGCTATCAGGAGCATTTTATACTGATACCCATTTACAATCAGGACATATAGATAAATGAATCTCGACCTCAACTATTCCAAATATTAATTGTTTCTACTTAAAATTAATTAAAATAAAGATGAATTTAAAATTTAAAGCCTCAGTCAAAGGAAACTACAAAAAAGTCATGGCTTCGTTTGATCGTAATCTTTTCGAAGCCCTGAAGCCTCCCTTCGGAAAAATGGAAATTGTAGAGTTTACGGGTTCTAAAAAAGGTGATAGAGTTCATATTAAATTCCATACTCCCATAAAGGCTGATTGGGTCAGTAATATAGTTGAAGATGAAGTTACAAATGAAATGGCCTCGTTTGTAGACGTAGGCGTCGAACTCCCATGGCCTTTAGTCACTTGGACTCATCGACACATCGTAGAAAAAATTGATGATGATAATTCGATGATAATTGATGATATTACTTTTACCGCTTCCAATTTCATTCTTTCATTGATTATGTACCCCGCAATATTTCTGGGGTTTTATCCCCGTAAAAAAATCTATCAAGACTACTTTGAAAAGCTAGTTTAATAGAAGTCTTTCTCAATTACATAATTAGATGTTTTCTTTAAAATCTTTCGATTTTCAGTAGGTTATTAGAAATGTGAACATTGATAGCTTTGGTGTTACTGGTCGATTATATGTCGTCGAAAAGTTAGACTATATAACAAACATGCTTGAAGTAATAAATAGATATCCAGCTATAAAATGTGCATAGTGGCTGAATGCCATTATACTTCTGATTCTAAACATTTATGATAGAGAAGCTTTTTCCAAATTATTAATAATAATAAGACCAATACCTTCTTTGAAATACTTGCCTTTTAAAAGATAGGGATTTAAGTTTCCCAACTTTATTTTTTTTAAATGAGAAGTGGTAATCTACTAATGATTGACATTTGTTGACTTATATTATCATCAAATAGTTGTTCAAAAAATCGCTTTTTATGAGTAGAGAGGCAAATGAGATCAATATTATGAGCAATACAATAATCTGAGATGCCTTTTGCTATATCATCACTCTCTATCGTTGTTGTCGAAATCATTACCAAGGGATATTCTTGCTTTAGAAGTTCTGTTAGATAATAACCAGGATCAGGAGTACCAACATTTTCTACATGGATGAGATGTATTTTTGAGCCAAATTGATCTGCAAGAGATGCTACATCTTCTATCACCGATTTGTCTTGTTCTATATCTTCATATGCTATTTTATTTACACCGTGATAATTAGCTCCTTCAGGTATAAGTAGTACTGGTGAGGGCGATTCGTTCATCACTTTAGTAGATACAGATCCAAACCATTTCCTAAGGAACCCTGATTGACCAGTAGTACCCATCACGGTTAGTAATGCAGCATTCTTCTAAATGGAATCTAAGATTTCGTCTCCTGGGAATCCTGTTCGGAATTTACTATCGATCAATGGAACCCGCATCAGATCACTTCCCCAACCACTATCAAACGCGACCACAAGATCATCGAGATATGACTCTCTTAGCCTAGCAACATCAATATTTACTGTAGCCGCTTCTGATAATTCTCTGGCTGAAGGGAAGAATACATGTACCGCTTTTGTTATGGCTCCAAGATCCGTCGCCAATCGATGACCATATGCAAAAGCATTCGATGATACATCTGAAAAATCAATTGGGATCACTATCTTTTCGATGTGGCCAAAATTATTCTCTTTGAGTATAGCGCTGACTGTCTTTCTCAGTGATTTATTGAAGTTTACGTTACTGCCAATATTGTAGACTTGATCTTTAAATATAACAGCCGGTAATGACTCTATTCCATCTTTTAAGAAAGAATCAATATCTGTATAGTCATTAACAGGAATAGAGATACCTGCTTTTTCTAGATATTCTTTTAAGACGGAGGTGACCATTTGATGTTTTGATGTGCCTGTCCCTAGTACTTTTATTTCAGTCGTATTCTGCATATGCTTCATTGTCTTTCGCCAGATTAACAATTATATCGTGAGTAGTAATTATGCCTACCAATTTGCCCTCGTCTACTATTGGGATTGCATGAAATATATTTTCTTTGAATATCTCAAGTGCTATATTTATTCTTTCGTTAGAGCTCATTGTGGCTATTCCTTTAGTCATGATAAAATTGACCTCATAATTATTCATACGAATATCTTCGATCTTTTCATCGTCTCTATCATCTAAGAATCCTCTTCTGAAAAAGAGATAATCACTCTATTGTATAGTGGTATTGATTATCTTAAGTCTGCCTACAAGGGAATAAAACTTCGTGATTTTAATATTGATCTACCGATTGCACTGGGTATGTTGGCGCTTTTCAGTAGAAGTCTATATGAGATTATTGGTCAGCACGGTGAAGGATATTTGGATAGTTTTGCTGGTTTCGTGTTTTTCTTATTTATTGGGAGATGGTTTCAGGCATTCACGTATAGATCATTGGATTTTGATAGAAACTATAAATCCTATTTTCCAATCTCGGCAAACGTATTTGTAGATAATGAGTGGTCAGCAAGTCGCTAGACCATCTTCGTCCACGAGATATACTTCGTATTCGTAATCAAGAGCTCATACCTGTCGACAGTATTCTGCAAAAAGGCAATGCACGAATCGATTACAGTTTTGTAACTGGAGAATCTGATTTAATCTCAAAGCATAAAGGTGATCAACTCTTTGCAGGAGGTCGTCATGAAGGAGAGAGCATTGACGTAATGGTCACGCAGAAAGTTGATCAATCCTGCCTTACTCAATTATGGAATGAAGATACATTCAACTAAAAAGACAATTCCATCTCTAGCAAAATGATTTCGGGCATCAGTAAGTACTTCACATTTGTCGTTATAGCTCTCGCTATACTCGCTATACTCGCTATACTCGCTATACTCACTATGCTTTATTGGTTCACAGTTGATGTCTCGATGGCATTCAATACATTTACCGCTGTGCTCATAGTTGCTTGCCCATGTGCACTAGCATTGGCTACGCCATTCACCTATGGCAATATATTACGGTTATTATCTACGAGTGGTGTCTACCTTAGGAATGTGCAGACCATTGAACATCTTCAGGATATAGATTACATTATTTTTGATAAGAATAGCACCATTACAGATAGTAAGAGTATAGAGATTTCATACCATGGTGAGCTGCTTAATTCACATCAACGGACGATGATCAAATCAGCATGTAGTCATAGCTCGCATCCATTAAGTATGGCCATTGTTAGAGAATTGAGAGCTGATGATACAATAGATGTTGTTCAATACCAGGATGTAATTGGCAGCGGATTAGTAGCCAAGTACTGTGATAGTCGGATCAAATTGGGATCGTCCGCTTTTATATTTGGATCTACAAAATTGAAAAAAGAACAAGGTGTCTTTATAGAAATAGATGGGATATATCTCGGCTACTATAAATTTAAACATGCATTCCGTGAAGGTGTTGAGAATCTAATGGATAATCTGAGTCAACGATATAAAATTGCAGTTCTTTCTGGAGATACAGATCAGGAAAGCGATCGAATCAAATCTCTTTTAAGTCAAGATGCAAAAGTGTACTTCAATCAAAACCCAAAAGACAAACTCAACAAAATAAAAAGTCTCCAAGATGAGGGACAGAAAGTTATGATGATAGGTGATGGACTCAATGATGCGGGAGCACTAAAACAAGCGAATGTTGGTCTAGTAATCTCAGATGAATCAAATAATTTTTCTCCAGCTTGTGATGGAATAATGGATGCTTCGAAGTTTTCTAATTTATATGATCAATTGGCATATTTAAACGTAGCCAAGTATATCATCTACGGTGCTTTTGCATTGGCCTTTATGTACAACAGTATCGGCCTATACTTTGCCATGAGTGGTCAATTAAGTCCTGTCATCGCAGCTATATTGATGCCATTATCATCTATTACTGTAATAATTTATTGAGTTGTGGTTAGTTGGGCTTTTATCGTAAAAGCCAAAGGAAATGAATAAGACAATACCGATTATAATTATAGCTATCACATTTATTTGGGCAGGGATGTTATGTGGAATTTCCTTTTTAGAAGCGCCACTAAAATTTCAGGCTCCAGGTATTACCCTTCCTTTGGGACTTGGTATCGGTAAGCTTGTATTTGGCGCGCTTACAAAAATAGAGATGCCATTTTCATTGTTCATCATTGCCTGTTTGCTTCTAAGTAAAGCCCAACTTAAAACATGGAAGCTCTTCCTCCTTCCTATCTTGATAGTAGCCTTAGATAATGCTTGGCTCATGCCAATTCTCGACAATAGAATTGATATGATAATGAATGGAGTCACACCTCCTGAGTCCAATGCCCATTGGTGGTATGTAGCTTTGGAATTAATAAAGTTAATCTCCTTAATGATTGCTGGGGTACTAGTTACCAAAAGACTTATGAACTACACTCAATCTGATATATGAATTCTCCAACTGATCCACAAGCATTTCACCTTCGACCAAGATTCACATTTATCAGTCATAGGTCTATAGAAGAATTGTGTGAGTCGTTTAGAGAATCTCTTCGTAAGCCAGATTCCAGATGTTCTGGGAAAGTAAGAAGTCGATTTGTGAGTTTATATCCTAATTCAGAAGATAGACATTATTGGTCTTCTCACTTCTCTTTAAGTATGGATGAATCAGAAGATGAGGAAGGGTAAACCCTCATATCAGGGATCTATGGTCCTTCACCTGAAGTCTGGACAATGTTCGTGTTTTTGTATGCAATCATTGGATTGTCGATTGTTATTGCGTCAGTGATAGGTTTTGCTAATAGGTCGATAGGAGAGTCCGGTGGCATTTTATGGACCATTCCAGTTTTAGTTTTAATTTTCGTGTCGATGTACTCTGTCTCATACTTTGGGCAGAAGAAGGGACATGATCAGGTGGAAGGGATTTATAGGTTTCTAAGGGGTGAAATAGAAGATTGCAATTAAGAAAGGTTATGCAAAGTTGTAATGCGATTGAGTTTTATAGAAAAAACTAATGCTATATCGTTCTTTCTTCATAAGGAGAGGGTAAACATAAAATTTTGTTAATAAGTTAATAAATAGTTGCATTAATAGACGACTGGTCATATATTTGAATCATCTTCACTAAAAATATAATAAAGTGACAAGCGCAAAATACGAAGAAAAGAAAAGTTGTATCATATCAAGTGGAATGGATCTCATGTGGGATCATGGATATAATGGTACTTCTGTAAATGATATCGTAAAAGCTGCTGATGTACCTAAAGGCTCATTTTATTTCTATTTCAAGAGTAAAGAAGATTTTGCTATCCAAGCATTAAAAGAATACTTCAAGGAATCATATGCAGAATTTTGTAGTACACTGTTAGAAGATATAGGAACACCACTTGAAAGAATAAAACGGTTTTATAATCGGAGGATTGAAATGCTCATGCAGCAAATGGATGACAACCGAGGTTGTTTTGCATGTAATTTGAGTAGTGAGGTAGCGGATCACATATCAGGAATTCAGACGGAAGTAGCACGGATTCATAATGTTGTATTGGCTGATGTAATTAAGGTAGCTAGAGAAGCACAGGAATTAGGAGAACTTGACAAAAATGTAGATGTAGTTAAGATGTTTGCCTTTATTGAAGATGCAGGGAAAGGAACAATGGTGTCAATGAAAGCGCTTGGTGATCATAGTCCGATAGAAAGTTATAAATATATGATTGATCGATTGTTGGAGTGATTTTTTTTGGTCGATCTATAGACGACTGGTCAATTATTTACTGTCTAAAGTGTCTCTTTTAATTTTTTGAATAGTAACTAGAATAAAATATAATAATATAAATCACACGATGGGTTATAAACGACCGGTCAACTAAATATTGCAAAATGAACAAACAAACTTCAACTGCTCAGAGAATTATATCAAAATGGGCTGAACTGGTAATTAAATTTAAATGGCCCGTCTTAATATTGACCATGGTCGTTGCATTCGGCTTAGGTTCGCAAGGGAATATGCAGTTTGATGGAGATTATCATGCATTTTTCTCAGAAAGCAATCCCGAAATGGAAGCTTTTGATGCATTGCAAGAAAAGTATACTAAAGATGACAATTTCATCGTGGTACTTTCTCCTAAAAATGGAGATGTGTTTACCAAAGACAATCTTACTGCCATAGAAGAATTGACAGCGGAAGCATGGAATACACCATACTCTAGTAGAGTAGATGCGATTACCAATTTTCAACATACAAGAGCGGTAGAAGATGATCTGTATGTAGATGATCTATCCTATGAATCAGCAACAAAATCTATCAATGAGATTGCTGAGATTAAGAAGACAGCATTGAAAGAACCGTTATTGGTTGATCGACTCATAAATGATGACGGGTCTGTAACTGCTATAAATGTCACCATAAAATTGCCAGGCGAAGATACTGCAGCTGAAATTCCAGAAGTTTCATCATTTGTAAGGAATATGATTACTGATTTTGAAACTGCGCATCCAAACTTTGATGTTCATACTTCAGGATTAGTGCCATTGAATAATGCCTTTTTCGAATCTTCTCAGAAAGATTTAGGATTGATAGGCATCATGTTTTTATTGGTGATATTAACGACCTTGATTTTGACTAGGAGTATACCAAGTACGATATCTACGTTATTGGTTGTAATCATGTCGATCATAAGTGCAGTAGGTTTTGTAGGATTGACTGGAATAAAGCTTACCCCTCCATCTGCTGTATTTCCTACTATGATTCTCACCTTGGCTGTCGCAGATAGTATACATATTCTCATTACCATGTTACAAAAAATGAGGAATGAAGGACTGGACAAAATGGCCGCAATCAAGGAATCATTGAGATTAAATTTTATGCCTGTTTTGATAACCAGTTTGACCACCATAATAGGATTCTTGACTATGAATTTCGGTGATGTTCCTCCTTTTTGGCACTTAGGAAATATTACCGCTTTTGGAATGCTTATGGCCTTTCTTTTTTCAACTACGACTTTGCCCGCTTTAATGGCCATTCTGCCTGTAAAAGTGAAACAACGCTCAGTAAAAAAAGAACAAAAACCAAGTTGGTTTGCTAACCTTGGTGGTTTGGTAGGGACGCACCCTATTCGTTCTACATTTGTATCACTTGGCGTTATAGGTGTCCTAACCGTATTTGCAGTAAAAAACAGCTTCAATGATGATTTTGTAAATTATTTTGACGAACGTGTAAAATTCAAAACAGATACCGACTACATCAGTGACAACCTTACCGGGATATACAATCTGGAATATAGTATTCCAAGTGGTGAAAGTGGTGGCATCAATAATCCAGAATATTTATCAAATCTTCAATCATTTGAAAGATGGTTGGAAGTTCAACCTGAAGTGGTTCATGTAAATGCATTCAGTGAAGTTACTAGAAGAGTGAATAAATCTATGCATGGTGACCAAGAAGAATATTATAAAATTCCAGATAATAGAGAAGAAGCGGCACAATACTTATTGCTGTATGAAATGAGTCTTCCTTTTGGTTTGGATCTCAATAATCAAATCAATGTAGATAAGTCGGAATCAAGGATGACCGTAACCTTAACAAACTTAGCAAGTGCTGAAATGATCGCATTTGCTGAAAGATCTGAAGCGTGGATGAAATCAAATATGCCTGACAATATGCATACACTGGCCGTAAGTCCAACCCTTATGTTCTCAAAGATTGGATTTAGACAAGCGGATAGTATGCTTTATGGTAATATAGCTGCCTTGTTATTGATCTCATTCATCCTTATGCTCGCACTACGTAGTTTCAAATTAGGCTTGCTCAGTTTGATCCCTAATCTAGCACCGATCATCGTAGGTTTTGGTCTTTGGTATTTTTATAAAGGAACTATAAATGTAGGGATGGTTATCGTATTTGGTATGACACTCGGAATCATTGTGGATGATACGGTTCATTTCATGAGTAAGTTTTTGAGAGCACAAAGAGAGCTAGGTTATGATTCTAGAAGAGCGGTCACCTATGCATTCGAGACCGTTGGTAAAGCATTGGTAACGACTACAATTGTATTGCTGGCAGGATTTGCCGTATTGGCTACTTCGTCTTTTGCAATGAATAGTTACATGGCTCGAATTACCGTTATTATCATCCCAGCTGCCTTAATTATCGACTTTGTTTTATTACCAGCATTACTCATTCTAATGAGTAATGATAAACCCAAAAATCCAGAACTACAAGCTGTAAAAATTTAATTCTACATCAATTTATTAAAATAAAACTAAGAAAAATGAATAAAATATTAATTGCACTTATCGTAATAATTTTCAGTATTGCATCAGTGGCACAAGACGCCAATCAGAAAGGATTAGAAATCGCTCAAGCAGCAGATATTGCGGACCAAGGATTTGGGAGTAGTAAAGCTGAATTGAAAATGATATTGAGAAATAAAAATGGACAATCGAGTGAGCGTTTCATGGTAACTAGAACACTAGAACTGACGGAAGATGGTGATAAATCTATGATTGTATTCAACAGTCCAAAAGACGTGAAAGGTACAGCGACATTGACCTATACCCATAAAGAAGGTTCTGATGATCAGTGGTTATTTTTACCTTCTATAAAAAGAGTGAAAAGAATTTCTTCAAGCAACAAGTCTGGTCCTTTTATGGGGAGTGAGTTTGCTTTTGAAGATTTATCATCTCAAGAAGTAGAGAAATACGAATACAGATTTTTAGAGATGAATGGAGATATCGCTATTGTTGAACAAGACCCCGTAGATCCAAAATCTGGTTATACAAGAAGAGTGGTAAGCTACAATACTGCTAAGGGACACCGACTCGAGAAAGTTGATTTCTACGACAGGAAAAATAAACTCTTAAAGACTCTGATTTATGGAGGATACAAGCAATTCAAGAGCAAGCACTGGAGAGCGGGTTCTATGATTATGACCAATCATCTGACAAATAAAGAAACTGAGTTGAATTTCAACAATTATGATTTTGATATAAATCTTACGAATCAAGATTTCTCTCAATCAGCTTTGAAAAGAGCCAGTTAAAATTAACAGAACTGTGAATGATAAGGTAGGCCAGAAATTGAAGCATTTTATTTTTGTGATTTTTTCGGTCTTCCTTTTCTTGCATTTTCGATTCAAACTTTTAGCAACATCATACGAAACAAAATGACACTTAAAATCCACTCCATTATTATCTTTTTATTTCTTTCAGTCGTTGGTTTTACGCAGAACAGCAATGACGCGACCCATGACTTTTCTTTGGAACTAGAAGGAGAGTACAGTTTCTTTTTTGAAAAAGGGGCATTTACGAATCAGGAAAGACACTTTCCAAGCATTGCTATTAGTCCAGAATATAGCATAAGTTGGAATAAAGGGTATGACGAATTCAATGTTGAAGGGTTTGCCAGATGGGACCGTGATAAGCAAAGAACGCATGTAGATTTGAGAGAATTGTACTATCAACGGGCAAGAGGCAAATGGGAGTTTGGTATTGGTCTCAAAAAAATATACTGGGGCGTCATAGAGAGCAATCATTTAGTAGATATCATAAATCAGACAGATCAGGTAGAGTCCTTCGATGGGGAGCAAAAACTAGGTCAGCCAATGATTCAATTTAGCTACATTACTGATGGGGTAGGGACCTTCGATTTTTTTTACTTGCCTTATCAGCGTAAACGAGTCTTTGCAGGAGAAAAAGGACGTTTTAGATTTGCTCAAGTAATCGATGGAGATTTGCTGAATTATGAATCAAGTAATGAAGAGTGGCATCCTTCTTTTGCTGTGCGTTGGAGTCATTATATTGGAGATATGGATCTTGGTTTGAGTCAGTTCTATGGTACGGGAAGAGAGCCATTATTTGTTTTCAATCCTGACAATACCATAACAGCGTTTTATCCTGAGATTTTCCAAACTGGATTAGATTTACAGTATACAAAAAATGCTTTTTTATGGAAATTGGAAGCGATCTATAGATATGCGGAAGCACAGGACTTTTTTGCTGTTGCAGCAGGAGTAGAATATACTTTTGGAAATGTAAATGGGAGAGGACTAGATATAGGTGCGCTTGCAGAGTATTCATTTGACTCAAGAGATGAATTGTCAATATCGGCACTACAGAATGATGTATTCTATGGCAGTCGGATTGCACTCAATGATGCGAATGATTCCGCTTTTTTAATAGGAGGAATTACCGATTTTTCTAATGGATCTACTATTTTGAGTATGGAAGGTTCTAGACGTGTGGGGGATTCTAATAAGATCAGTTTGGAAGCCAGACTTTTTACTAAAATCTCGGATAAGGAATTGTTACTGTCCAATTTTAGAGATGACAGTTTTCTAAAAGCGACATGGGGTTTTTTCTTTTAGATAAAATCGGGATTGAAATTAACTTTGAATGTTTATGATGATTCATTAATTTCAATAATCGGCTCTTGGAGAATTTCAAAAGGGCAGAAATATTCTTGAAAATATAAATTAGAAAGAAATTACCAGTGAAAAGGAAGGAACGATTTAGGGAGGGGGATCATTTTTTATAAAGGACAGAATAACAATTCAATTGGTCAGACAATTGGGATGAAATCATATTGCTACTATAAATCTATTGCTTTCTGTTCAACATTAGCTTTGCAATGGAGTGAACTATTTCTTGCCTAAAATCTTCTTCATAGTCACAATTGGCCAAAACAACTATTCCGATCTTTTTTTCTGGTATCATCATCAAATAGCTTCTAAAACCTTTATCGCCTCCATAATGGCCTACCGTTTTTTTGGATTCGATGGTACTTAGTTGAAACCCCAATCCAATATGCGGATGAGAACTAAAGCTAGGTTCAATCATTTCCTGATAGTTATTCACAGAGTTTGAATCTCTTAAATTTTTTATAAAAGAAATCATCCATTTACTTAAATCTTTTGCGGAAGAATTTAAAGTACTGCTTGGTGCATGTTCCCTTGTATATGGATATACTTTTCTTGGATAAACATTATTAGAACTCCGACTTTTGGAATGTGGAGTTGTTTTTAAAGAATCGAGTATTTTAAAATACCTGAAATCACTATCAAACATTCCATTTTTATTCAATACGTTTTCTTTTAGGTAATCATCAAAAGTAGCACCTGATACTCTTTCTATTACATACCCAAGAACATCGTATGCAAGATTGCTATACTGATATTTATCTGAGGGCTCAGATTCAAGTTTAAACGTATGTCCTAAAATATATTTCTTAAGACTATTATCAGCTTGGTTGTTGTTACTCCAATGGTAATTATTCATATCAGGTATTCCGGAAGTGTGATTTAATAGCGTTTTTATCGTAATATTTTCTGCTCTTATATCTTTATGAGTTAACTCCGGGAGTAGGTCAAATAATTTGTCATCAAGCGCAATTGACTCCTTCTCGATAAGTTGAATAATTGCTATGGCAGTAAAAAGTTTACTAATTGAAGCGGTGTGAAATATCGTGCTTTCTGTGACAACATCATTATTATCTATGCTTTTTACTCCAAATCCGTTCATATAGACTATAGAGTCATTCCTAACGAGACCAACAGAAAGTCCTGGAATGTTGTATTCGTTCATCTTATTAATGACAATAGAATCCACCTGCTCAACAAAACTGATCGTAGGAGAAATGACCTCTATTTTTTGTTTAAACGGGTTCTGAGTACAACCCAAAAGGAACACAGAGAGAAGTAATATTATTGTTAGGTCATTTTTCATTTAATTATTGGTTTTATTTTTCTACGATCATATATTCAACATAACGAACAGCCGTTGCAACAAAATTATTTCGATCAAATGCTTTTTTTGCAAATTCATTTAATTGATTTTTATTGATTTTTCGACCTTGAATCATTACCCACTCTGGGTGGCTCAATGTATTCAGATTTGTCAATGGATTTTTTTGACTTAAAATAAAATTTGCCCATTTCCCATTTTCAATGGTGCCCAATTTTTTGAATGCTTCATGCGTATTAGAAGGATTAACCGTTGCAGTTTTTAAAACTTCATAAGAATTCATTCCTGCATCTTGGTAAAGTTTGAGTTCTTGATGAATGGAGTAACCCGGTGCAGTTATCCCAATACCAGCATCCGTTCCGCAAACTATATTTACACCTTCTTCATTCATTCTTTTTAATATGTATAGATGAAACTTATGCTGACGATTAATATTTTCGATAATAGAACTATTGTTTTCTTTTTCGCCAGCCCACCTATCGTATTGTACTTTACTATCGACAGATTGAATTAGTGGATTGATATAATGAACGAGATCGGATTCCAAAACATTTTGACCTTCTTCTAACATTTCAAATATTTTGTAATAACCGGTTAAGGTGGGACAAAATGATTTTTTGTTTAGTACATACAGTTGGACTATGGGTTCAATTTTAGCACTGTCTAATTGATATTTTAGAGCTTGCTGAATGATCTCTTCCGCATGTTCGATGCTAGCAATCTGTGGATGGAAATGACTTTTATAGGAAATTTCACGGCTTGGGTGTGCAATAATAGATATTTCAGATTCTATGGATTGTTCGATGATTGCATTGAAAATGTTCTCTGGTAATCCTGCATTGGTCTTTATAAAATCATACCCTCTTTTTTTATATTGCTTAACTAACTCTTTGGCTTTTTCTGGAGTCCCAATTTGTACTTTGTCATCTCCATAATCGTTTTGACCAGTTAGTTTAGGGCTTGTAGTAAAAAACATGGGGCCAATTATTTCTTGATTATTTATGGCTTCCTTTACGCGTAAATGTATTGGCATTCCCCATAGGTTTCGAATAGTAGTAACACCATTAGCTAGATAAAGACCAAGTTCATATTCATCCCATAGATGCATGTGCATGTCAATTAATCCGGGTGATAGAAACATATTTTTAGCATCAATTACTTCTATTCCATCTTCGGTAATTGAATCAGCGATCTCTTCAATAATCCCGTTTTTTACCAAAACTTTTTTATTCATCAATACTGTATCTTTTGACATAGGTACCACATTGACATTGGTGATCAAATAAGAAGTATTGTGAAAAGCTGGATTGTTTTTAATGTCAAGATAGGAGGTGTTATAATCATCGATCCCTAAGAAGACAAAGAGTGATACAATTAAAGTCAATATTATAATTGAAATAATTTTTAATATTCTTTTTAAATATTTCACGTTTTATATTTATCGATAAGTTTGGACGACATGCAGAAAGAGCAGTTCAGAATAAGAATTAATGTGAATATATCATCTTTTACTGATTCTGTCCTCATAAATTCCGAAGGGGTATAGCTGATTTTTGGTTTTGAAAAGAGGGACTTATCATGTACTTGGATATAACTATAATTTTGCGAAAAAAAAGGATCCAAGAAGCGAGAAATGCTGTTGTAGTGCTTATCTTTTGATATAAAGAATCTGGATGTGTATAAGTTAATTTGCTAAAGTGGTCTGTACTATTAGTAATGTAGTTTTAGTTGGACTTAAGCTGCTTTTACTTGTTTCATTTTTGTAAAATCTGATAAAATGGTTATTTTTGGGTAAATGAAATATATTAATCATACAAGGATAATAAAGTGACAAGAATTGAACACGTAAATATTACAGTTCCAGATATAGATGATGCGATCCGTTTTCTCAAAATTGTAGCGCCTGATTTTGATCTGCGAAAAGATGAAAAGCCATCAGATAGTTATCGTTGGGCGCATATCGGAAATGAAGCGTATTATTTTGCGTTGCAAGAGCCACACTTAGATGCAGACCCGAAGAAACAACTTCAAACGTATAAGAATTATGGAACAAATCATGTGGCATTGGTCGTGTCTAATATCCAAGAAATCGAAGATAAACTGCTAGATGGTGGTTATAGAAGAGGTATTGACACACCAGAGGAAAAGCACAGAAAACGAGCGTATTATTACGACAATGCGGGTTTCGAATGGGAGCTGGTAGAGTATCTTTCTGAGAAACCAAGTGAAAAGTATTTCTACGAGTAAAATTGCTTGTCAAAGTATGAATTATATATTCACTAAGCTTTCATTGGCACATGCGCGTGAAGTAAGAGGGGCTGTTTTTCGGCAATAGCGCAATGGACGCTGTTGGTAAGGATAACACTTACCGTATGCATGCTGTTCGGGATTTCTAAAATTGTAAAATGTCTGTAAAATAAATTGTACTTCTATATGAAAAGTTATTTGTAACGCTGATGTTGAACCGTTTTTTAGTTGGAACCTAAATGTGATAACTATTGATCGGCTTTCGCAGAAAACGAGCACCTGGAATCTATGGAATCGCGTCTGCCGTTTGACAATCATTGTTAACATTTACTAGCCTTGTTTTCAAGAAACAAGATTATCGAAAAAATGAACAGGAAGGTAGGATAAGCGTGTTATTGATCGGCTTTCGCAGAAAACGAGCACCTGGAATCTATGGAATCGCGTCTGCCGCTTGACAATCATTGTTAACATTTACTAGCCTTGTTTTCAAGAAACAAGATTATCGAAAAAATGAACAGGAAGGTAGGATAAGCGTGTTATTGATCGGCTTTCGCAGAAAACGAGCACCTGGAATCTATGGAATCGCGTCTGCCGTTTGACAATCATTGTTAACATTTACTAGCCTTGTTTTTAAGAAACAAGATTATCGAAAAAATGAACAGGAAGGTAGGATAAGCGTGTTATTGATCGGAACCGTGATTTGTGGAGCTTTAGCGGAACAAAATCACCTTTAGATTTCAGGTAGGCGATAGTAGTAAGGGGGACTTTCGCAGAAAACACCCGTTTCGCAGAAAACATGCGTTACTCTTCGAGCATTTTTGCTACTTTTTTTCATCTAGTGAAACTGAACAAGTTTTATTGTTGGGCACTTTTTTAACAAAGATGCCTAAGCTGAAAAAAAGGAGACCCGTCTGGCAAGACAGGCATTTATAGAAGAATAGAAGAATAGAATCAAAATCTACTAATTTTAGGCTAAGTCTCAAAATGATGTGCTAAGTTATTGTGTTTTGCGCAAGCACATCATTTTGAGATTTAGTCGTTTTAAGAATTACATCCAACATTATTGACATTACTATGCCAGATATTAGACCGAAATGTGTAGATTAGGTTTTAAACTCAAATGAATAAAAAATGGAAACAATAATAAATGTAATCGTGGCAGGCGCTTCATTCTATATAGGAGGACTAATTTTGTCTGGAGTTAAGATGAATAGTTTTGTTCAATGTATAATTGTAGCAGTGTTAGTCGGCTTCCTTGATTTTACATTAGGTGCCTTTCTAAGGACAGTGACATTAGGGGTTCTTTCCTTAGGGATTTTTACGTGGTTTCTAAATGCTGTACTTATTCAAGTTGCAGATTGGTTTTTACCTGGATTTGAGGTTAAGAATTTCTGGTGGGCTCTTGCATTGGCTGCAATTGTAAGTATAACTTCTGGTATTTTGGGAGGTATATTATAATCATTTTCTGTAGTAGAATTACAGACCAGTTTCTAAAGATTCCCTAATTGGATTTGGGGAATTATTAGCTTTTTGCAGTGTTATGATAATATTAATGTTACAAAACTGAACGATTTATAGGTTTAATAGGTTATAAAAGTGACGACTTATTTTTCAGTAAAACATTTATTATCAAGGAATTAAAAAAAGAGACTAAAGTAACGCACAACAGAGGAGGACTAACATTTGACGAAATAGACACACCGAAAGTCCAAAAAGGAATTAGAAAATGGGAAGAAATTAGAGAAGAAAGAACACCCGAAGTGTCAAAAAAAGATTCCTATTGGAAAAATATAAGTAGTTGCAGCGCTTTATAGCGAAAGAACTACGAAGAAGAAAGAAGACAGAAACGCAATCTCATTAATTTGGGGTTGCGTTTTTTCGATTTTATAATGACACTTATTTCTTTCGATTTTATCCACTCGGCAAATGACAGAGCCTTCTCGTTATCTGAAATTAGAGATTACAGGACATCTCCTAGATTACCTCTGCCCCGAATGTCTTTAGATGTTTCCTTTATTAAAAGTCGCTAATTCAATGTATATTACTACAGTTCAATTTTATTAACCCCTAATAAATATTTTAATTATGACCAAAAAACTAACTTCATCCTATTTAAAGAAAACAATTCGTTTGGTAACCAGCACATTTCTTATGATGAGCTTGGTAGTTATTTTATCGAATTGTGATTCATCACCAAAAGAGATCTCTGCGAATTTTGTTGCAGACACCAATTCAGGAATTGATTATACAAAATCTACTCCACCACCCGATGTTCCTTCCCAAAGCCAAACTGCAAGTTCCACAGAGTTGGCTCAATTCGCTTGGCAAGAATTTATCGCTTTGAATTGGCCAGCGGTCAGCAATGGTCGTGGAGCACCAGATACCAATCAAAAAAATGGTTTTATATCCGCGAGTCAGCTAGGCAGTTCTACCTATACGCCTGTATGGCAGACCTATTGGCACCGAAATGAATTGTTTCCAGCGACAGATAGCGTGCCTGTAGTTCCATCCATCAAAGATACAACGCCACCACGTTACCAATACACTAATTCGTATCCATATGGGGGGGCAGGAAATGGAGACTACACTTTATGGAACAATTTGGATGAGATCAATGAATTGGGTGAAGATGCGGTTTTCGCACATTCCATTGCTGTTACTTCTCATCCTTATACGAGTGGTGTTGATTCCACTTATCAGGTATTATATGAAGCAAAAATGAATTTTGATGGATCCAATTATATCAATGAATATGGGCTTAATATTGACTCTACTCGGAGTACACTGAAAGCCCAAACTGTAGCTGCCATTTCAGCCAATGGAGTTTGCGGTGCAGATCCGACACAATATATTTGTCTTCCTTGTGGTGACCTTTCTTCTGGTATTGAGGGAAATATTGAAATTAAATCGGCTTGGCGAAAATTGACATCAGATGAAGCCAACAGCAATAAATACCACATTCAGAATGTAATTTATTATCACAATACACCGATCCCGGGATCTAGCAAATTACAACAGTCCTACTATACTGATACCATGGGTTTGGTCGGTCTACATATTATTCATAAAACTAAAACCTTCCCCAATTTTGTTTACGCCACTTGGGAGCATGTAGATAACCTTGATGTGGATACAACCACTAATAAGCGTTTGGTATATACAGAAATTGAGAATACTTCAGATTTTGGTGATAAGGCACAAACCGTTCATAATATTCTCAGGACGCACCCTATCCCTAATTCCATATCGTCTGTAAATGACATGGTCGAACAATACCTAAATAGTCAGCATTCAGTATGGCAATACTATAAATTGATTAATGTACAGGCCAAACCGATGGATGTATCATCTGTTGACACTACTAGTTTAGACAGTATAATCGATCCATCAAATTCATCATTCTACTTGTCCAATTCTGTAATTGAGTCTAATAAAGAACTCCAGACTTTTACTGGGACTACGGCAAGCCCAGATCCCAATAATAACATCGTCAATGGTAAAGAACCAAAAATTAACATGGGAGGCTGTATGGGCTGCCATGGAAATGCGCAAGCATTAGGAACTGATTTTAATTTTTTAATTGCAAAAGCTCCCTTTTCCTTTCCTGAATTTACGGGGCCAATTGAACCAGGTTGCCCTGATGGAGCCGAAACAAAATCAATTACTTCCTGGTCTGATGTTAAAGACTTTTTTAATAATTGTGTAGTGCAAACTTCAATTGGAGCTTCTCCACATGGAGTATGGTGGGACCATTACAGTGCAGATGAGGATAACTATTGCTTCTTTACGACAGGAACACTTAGAGTATATGGTAACGACTATAAAGTCTGTGATCCAGGTCCAGGTGGCGATACCTCTTCCATGATTGTTAAAATTTTGGAAGGGCATGCTAGCCCACCAGGACAAATGCCAGCAGGAGGGCCTTTCTTTACTATTGATCAAATTAATGAGTTAGGTACATGGATAAATAATGGTTGTCCCTTTGGTAGTGGTTCTACAACACCTGAGAATTGCAGTTATACGCCTGATCCGCCAGAATACAAATAGTAAACATCTATTGATTTCAAAGTCTAGTGTTCATTATGCTTTGAAATCCTTAAGTGTGAGGCCATTTTGTAACAAAATAAAATGGCCTTACACTTTACTTTAGACTCTTTATGTTCACTCTTTTCTAAAGTTAAACTGGAAGTTACAATTGGAATTTCTTTCAGAAAGAAAATATTTATTTTCATACGTACGCAGAAAACTGTTAAGATCTATGCTCACCAACAAAAGGCGTGGTTGCTATTAAAAACCAACGCTTATATGAGGTTAAACATCTAAATAATAATGCAACTTTTTCGCCAATATTATCATGTTTGGTTGGAAGCACTTTTAGAATGTCGAATACTCACAAATGGATAATTAGATCATTGTTAAAACTTTAAAAATTAATCATGAAAAAGTATCTAACATTTTTTACATTTTTACTCATAGCATTCATCATGTTTCAATTTACTAGCAAACCTAAAGATATAGGTTCATCTTATGATTCTCAGACTCCACTTTCGGCTGGTCAAACCTTATATCCAAACAAAAATTATGCGGTGACCTCTACAAGTGCTTCCGATTATGAGCCATCTCACAATACTCGGGTACCGGAACCCTATAAAGAAGTAATTCCAACGCTTTCGCCAAACGTTCCAGTTCAATTGAGGCCGCACTCCCGTCTGGTTCTTACCGATGTTGAGGACAGAACTTTTTTTGATTATTTTGCTTGGCAGACCTTTGTTGGCTTAGTTTGGCCGGTGGATGCTCAAGCAAGAGGGGTTGCAGATCAAAGTGTGACTTCCGCAGATTTCAAAAAGTATAATACGACAGATAGCGCAAAGTCGAATCGTGTACCAGTTGTTTGGGAGTCGTTCCGGACTTTTGATGTTGTCCTTCCGAATAACGAGACAGCTTTGACTGTTCAGCCTCCATCATGGGATGCATTGGCATATGAGCGACCTTTTAATCTAGACCTTACATCCAAAGGTCATAATCCGACCGCTCTAAACGAAGCTTTTTCGGCACCGTTAATAGACCAGAATAGGCAATATGTGCGGTATAATCTTCAACTCAATGAAGTAATGTATGAATTCATTCGACAAAACAAATGGTATTTAAAAGAGAACTTACCAAAATCACCAACACAAGCTACGTTGCCTCCATTACCAGTCTTACCAGACTCACCATTGCATAAGAATGCACAAATTGATAGCGTTCAGCAACCTCAGACCAATACTGTCATTAGACAACCTATCAATGGAAACTCAATTGAAATTAAATCTTCATGGCGTATCATGATCACTGAAGAAGATGCTTCCAAACCCTGGCGAATAGTAGACGATTTATCAAGGTATTTTGTGTCTACAGCCAATATGACCGACGCAGTGACTGGAGATACAATTAGAGATCAAAAGGTTGGACTAGTTGGGCTACATATCGTCGTAAAAACACCCCAATTTACTCAGGGGATCTGGTCCAGTTTTGAACATGTGGATAATGTGAAGGCTCCAGAAGGAATACGGCCATCATTCAACGATGGAAATGGAGTTTTTCATCCTCAGGGTTTTGATTCAATGCCCCTTCCTTTTTCCTCTACCGTTAAAGCACCGCTTGAAGAGGAAAGGAAGCCTGTTGAAGTAAGCAGAATCTACAAAATACCAACTACGCCTATAGATACAGTCCCTAATTTGCCCTATGGATTGTCGACCGTTGGTCTTAACAAATCGTACCAAGAGCTATTTGAGGGGACGGTATGGGAAAATTACCAATTGGTGATCACCCAATGGCCTACGGATCCTACCACTTTTTATGCTAAACCATTTTTGTTCCCACGCGGGACACCCGATTCTTCACAGCCACAACCGGTTCTTGATGCTTATGCTAGAGCACAGGAGAATGCCGTGAGTGCCTACCCACGTTGGGCGGGACTGCCAATTCCTCAAACGGGGGCCTTGAATACCACTATGGAAACCTATTTTCAAAATCCGAGTGCCAAGCCTCAAATGCCGCTTGAAAACTCCAGTTGTATGGGCTGTCATTATGGAGCATCCGATACGGATTTTAGCTGGGGACTAAAACTGAGGACCTATCCACAACCGTACAATCAAGGCAGAATCAATCCAGTGGACAGTAAATTACTGGAAAAACCAGCCAATACAAATGAAGAAAATTGAAGCACATTTTCAGAGTAATGCCCACATATTGAATAGGTGTTCTTGAAGAAGATAAAGCCTGTTTTCCTTTCACTAGGATGAAGCTGAAGAATGCTTTGCTGAGGAGGGACCTATGAGTAATGAACCTGATTTATGAAACTATATAGAAAGCAATCAGTATTTTGGTTGCTTTCTTATTTTATGGAATAAAATACCAATGATTTGTCCATAAAAAATATAACATCGTACCATTGTTTTTTTTTTGACCAAAATGTCCTTAATACCATTTCTGCCAAATATTTTATATATATTATAGTAAGATAAGTATATCCTGCGTTAAAAATACGAGTCGTAGCTGTATTTAGACTATTGTAAATGCTGGAAGGAGTGTGATTAAATCACATTCATTATTGCTATATTTTAATTAATGGCTGATTGGGATAGTGAAAACCGCAAATTGGCGAGTGCGGCACTCGCCATAGCGCAGGAGGCAAATTCTTTCAACCTATTTGTGTTGGTTTAATTTTTCCAGCACCATAAACCAGTTTATATAATTTTGTAGTTACTTTGTCGCTACTCCATTGTATGGTAGCAACCTTTTAGCTGTATTATTAACATTCTGGACATGATATATCTTATTTACTGCTCGTTGTCCTTTGTTTGCCACAAATTTATGATGCTCAATATTCTTGTTTCTTGAGAATGCAGTGTACGACAAGTGGGCATCTACATAAAAAAGCCCCATTGGCTATTTTTGAGCCTAGTGTGTTATCTAAATCGTTTTGGATCCCCCTCTCTTCACTACTGCCAGCTCTTGATTACCACTTCTATCTTGAGTTACTACAACCGCTACCTGTTCATTACTTATTCCCCTCTTTGCTTTATTACCTCTAGATCGCCTCTTTATATCTAGCTCCCTACTGCCCTTTCCTGATTCTAAGAAAAATATACCGTCACTCTCTATAATCCCTTCAAATGAGCCAGGTCTTTGCTCGTTAAACGAACTTATTATTTTATGGCGCCAGTCAAAGAAGGTCTGTATACAGATTCCTGTCTCTCATGCACATTTTCTAATCGAATAACCTAATAGCATGTTGTACATGTATTTTAAGACCAAAGAAGCTTTCTTCATATTATGTGTTAACCGCCCTGTAGTTTCTCTGAAATATTTCTTACAGTCTCGGCATACATAATGCTGTGTTTCATTTTGCTTCCTATTGCCGCTTATTTTAATGCCGCTATATGACGGGCACACTACTGTATGATTTTTCTCTGAGTGGCTCATTATGGTATTGTCAGAATTTTCAGACGATAACATAATTGTCAATTCTTCAATTATGGCTTAACGTCCTATTCCTAGAAGACTTGGAAATATTCACTGAAGGTGCTAGGTATCATTTTGTCTTTTTTGTAAAGTCACCTTTTAAATCAGCCTTTTAATATAACATAACCTAAATTAATAATTTCATTTCTTCTAAGTAGATCTGCACATCTATTAAGTACATGTTTATACCAATTCTATAGCTAAGCAATGAAACCAGACTTCAAGAAACTCACAAAGTTTCGAGATTAATAAATGAGAAGATTTTGGAAGTGAAACAAAAAATAGAAGAAAAAACATTATATAAAATTTAAGTTCCAAGTGATCATAGTCACATTAAGAACAACTAAAGCCAAATAGGAAAATAATTTAGATGAATTATTTTACAGTCATAATGGAATAGCTATTTCAAAATTTATACTTTTAAGTCCATTTAGCAAATTCAGTTTTTGCCTATTTTTTTGAATTCCTGCAATCCAAGATAAAAGCCAACTCCAAACAATAACATAACGAAACCAGCAAAATATGGAATTAGTTCGATCATTTATTTTCAATTTTAAGTAGTTTTAGGTAAATTGCAAATCCGAGAATAGAAGGTACCCACAACCCCATAAAAATTGCTCCTTCCCTTTCTCCACTAAACCACATAATTTCAGAAAAAATTAGAGACATTGAAGCTAGTAAAAGCATAATGAAATCTGTTTTGCTTAATTTTTTTAACATAATACTTTTTAATTTATATCATTGAGAACAGCTTTTAACTGAAAATGTTTTAGAATAAGAATCAATATGAAACATTAGAATATTTTATTTTAAATCTAAAAAGAATGTTTTGCCTCTTGGTGCATATGTCATGTAATATATAATAATCACCTCGTATAAAAAATAATAAATCCGTAAAAATCAAAAAAGTAAACAAAACAATGTATCTTAATGTAGATTTAACATGATTTTAGTAAAGCTTTTCCTAAGTTATTTAATCTTCAGTAATATGATTCTTTTTAATTTCAATAAAGACAGAGATCTGAACAACTGGGTGGTACGAGATGATGTAGTAATGGGAGGTCGATCTGATGGTCATTTTGAAATAAATAAAGAAGGTCATGCAGTTTTCTATGGCAGCGTTTCTATGGAAAATAATGGTGGGTTTTCGTCCGTGCGATACAATTTTGATCAAATAAAAAATGATGACTTTTCTAAAATTAAAATACGACTTAATGGGGATGGTAAACAATATCAGTTTAGAATTAAATCAAATAGACAGGAAAGGCACTCCTATATATATATATATATATATAATTTTAAGACTTCAGGAAATTGGCAAACCATAACAATTCCATTATCTGAAATGGTGCCTAGCTTTCGAGGTAGAAAACTGGATATGCCTAACTATCCTGCTAAGGTATTGGAAGAGGTAGTTATTCTAATTTCTAATAAAAAAGCGGAACGCTTTAGTTTGGAAATTGATAAAATCACTTTGGAATAATTACTCGAATAGTAAGAACTGACTTATGAAAAACTACTTAATTATTGGCGGTTCATCAGGAATAGGGAATACACTTACCCACCGATTATGTAATAGACAATCAGGGATACATTGATATCGGTCAAATGATTTCTGGTTTAGACGATATATTATCAAGTTCAAAAAGCGTATCTTGAGATACTCACATGTAAACGAACTACCTGATTTTTCCTAACAATAAGTAATTACATAAAGATTATTATGAAAATACTCTTGACCGGTGCTACCGGATATATTGGTAAAAGGTTGCTACCTGTTCTCATTGAGAAAGGACATACGGTTGTTTGTTGTGTCAGAGATGTCAATCGTTTTAATCCAGAAAAAAAAATACTCCAAAGTATCGAAATCATCGAAGTTGATTTTCTGAATAAAGATTCACTTCAAAAAATTCCAAAAGATATTGATGGAGCCTACTATCTTCTCCATTCTATGTCATCATCTTCTAATTTTAAAGAATTAGAAATGCGATGTGCTACTAACTTTAGAGAAGTGATCAGTAATACCAATATTAAGCAAGCGATTTATTTAAGTGGAATTGTAAATGAAGGCTCGCTTTCTAGTCACCTTGAATCTAGAAAAGATGTAGAGATTGAATTGAATAGAGGAAGTTATAATTTTACCACTTTACGAGCAGGAATAATTGTTGGATCAGGAAGTGCCTCCTTTGAAATTATCAGAGATTTAGTAGAAAAGATCCCAGTGATGATTACTCCTAAATGGCTAAATACCAAATGTCAACCCATTGGCATAGCTGATGTGCTTAGGTTTCTAGAAAAGGCACTTTTCCAAAAAAGCGTTTATAACCAAAGCTTTGATATCGGTGGTCCGGATATTCTTTCTTACAAAGAAATGTTACTTGGCTTCGCTAAAGTCAGAGGTCTTAAAAGATGGATATTTACCATTCCAGTAATGACACCCAAACTATCTTCTTATTGGCTATATTTTGTCACTTCAACTTCATATAAGCTGGCGTCAGCTTTAGTCAATAGTATGAAAGTAGAAGTTGTCTGTAAAAATAATCTTGTCAATCAATTATTAGATGTGAATCCTATTGGTTATGAAACGGCTTTGCGAAGAACACTTTATAAAATAAAAGAAAACAAAATATTATCTAGTTGGAAAGATTCATGGAGCAGTGGTATTATGGACCAAAAGTTAGATCTGTTTTTAGTCGTTCCAGATTTTGGTTGCTTCAAAGATCAGCGAAGTAAAGTTATAAATAACCTTAAAGAGACTAAGGATAGAATATGGCAAATCGGTGGTGAAAGTGGATGGTATTCTGGCAACTGGTTGTGGCAGCTAAGAGGTTTCTTAGACAAGCTCTTTGGCGGCGTAGGATTGCGAAGAGGTCGAACCCATCCTTTTAACTTACAGCCTGGTGATGCTGTTGATTTTTGGCGAGTACTTTACGCCAATAAAGAAGAAGGCCGCTTGTTGTTGTTTGCAGAAATGAAACTTCCTGGAGAAGCTTGGCTGGAATTTTACATAAACGATAATACACTGACGCAAACCGCTACGTTTCGGCCTAAAGGAATACTAGGTAGATTTTATTGGTACGCTGTATTTCCTTTCCATGGTTTTATATTTAAAGGAATGCTCAGGGCAATAACTAAATAATTATGTTTTTCTATTTTTAACTCAAAAAAAATAATAAATCTGTAGTTAACAATATCATGAAGTTCCATCAATAGAACGCTGAATACTGCATTGGGCTCTTGTGCCACTAATGGCAATTCGGGCGTAAAGTAATATTAATATATTATTTGATCTTGAACTTGTTCTTGAAACGATAAACATAGATAATTAATGGTTGGATTATATGGTTGTAATAAGTATCTATAAATTGTAGTAAAGAATGTACAACCTTTGGCTAGGATAAGCTTTTAATTACCCTCCATATTGATAACAATTCAGTGGCGTATTTGATATTGATGGAGATTTGTTAAAGATTGTACGGATTTTGGATGTGATTAATTATGATGCTGGATTAATAGGTTGACTAACCTGAAAATCGTATCCTAAAATAGTATTTGATTTAGTGATCGAGGCTAGATGAATCGAGTATATATAAGCACAGTTTTCTCGCAGTTTAAGTAATTCGATGAGCTTATTTTACTCCTGAATATCTAAACAATACAGCCCTCAAAGTTCTTAGGTTATCGACTAATACTTAAAGTAAATTATAAAAAAAACAAACCAGTAATAGTTGGAGATGGTGAAGCTGGACTGACAGCTGCAAACTATCCTCATAAGTCTGGTAAGGACTATCAGATTATTGAGGCTACCGATCGAGTTGGGAGTGGAAACATATCAAAACATATAGGACCGAATATCCCGTCCTTCTCAAACTCAGATCAATAATGATAACCTTCTAGAATTTAATAAGACAGTGGCCATCATCGGAGACTATACTATGAATGGGGTCAATAAATGCAGCGATGAAGAGCGGGAGAAATGGAGCTGATTGGGTTATTGGTAGTATTGCATTATATAGTCTGAGTTTTATATAGAATGCAGCGATCGAGTTGAAAGGTTTGTGTCTTTGTTTTATTGATGATCCTTGAGGTATTAGGTGCAGGCCCAATCAGTTATATTTAAGAAATTTAATTTGAAGCTTTAGTTATTTTGAAGGATACCTCTTTACCATCAGGACGCAGTGATAAATGAATCTCGGCCTCAATTATTCCAAATGTCAATTGGTGCCTTTGTAAATTAACTAAGATAAGGATGAAATTAAGCTTAAAGCCTCAGCTAAGGAAAAATACAAAAAAAATCATGATGGCCTTTCGAAACTTTGAAGCCTCCCTTCGGCGTAATGGAAATCGTAGAGTTTATAGGCTCCAAAAAAGGTGATAGAGTTCATATTAAATTCCATAGTCTCATAAAGGACAAGTGGATTAACGATATCACTTAAGACGAAGTTACAAGTGAAAGGGTCTCGTTTGTAGACCTAGGTGCCAAACTTCCATGGCCTTTAGTCACTTGGGCTTACAAACATATCGTAGAAAAAGTTTATGAAGAGAATTCGATGAGAATTGATGATATTACATTTATAACCGCTAGTTTTATTCTTTCATTGATTATGTTTCCAACAATATTTCTGGGTTTTTATCCTCTAAAAAAAATATCAAGCGTACTTTAATGAATAGATTAATTGAAGTCTTTCCCAATTATAGATTTCTAAAACACTATCTGACTGAGGGTTAGTTCATATAATGAAGTAGGAATGGGAAATTACAAGCTAAGATCGGCTTGTTATTGTTTGAGTTAGGCCACTTAAACAATCTTATAACTCAACATATTTTAATTTGTTTTGTTAATATATATGCTTGAAATATTGTCAAGTAGAAACGAGTTATTTATCTTCATTTAGTTTTTATATTTATGAAAATACTCACAGTATTAACTTGGTTATCGGGCTTATCTTTTATTTATTTTGGAATAGGTTGTCTTATTTCGGAATTCATTATCTCAGAATTTATTCGGTATGGGCTGGCGAAATTCAGAATCTTAACTGGCTTGCTACAACTGCTTGGTGCAGCAGGATTACTAATTGGTCTTTATTTCAGCCCCAAAATATTACTAATAGCTTCTATAGGCTTATGCGTATTAATGATATGTGGATTTATCGTTAGGATTAGTATTAGTGATAATTTCTTTAAGTGTCTCCCTTCGTTTTCGTTCGCAGTTTTAAACTTATTTATAGCAATCAAAACATTTATAATTTATTTTAAGCTTTAAGTAATGCTAATCAATGCAATAGCAAGGTTCAACATTAAAAACAGAAAAGCAGGAAACGATTTAATTAATTTATCATTTACCTTAATATGCATACTTATTGATCCTAACAGTAAAACAGCTAATCCTAAACTTCCAATCAAAGTTATTGTTTCAAACTTTAAGGAAGCTAATAATATTAAGGCGAAACTCACTTTTAAAAATCCAATGAAATAGCAAAACTGCTTCGATAAACCATACACTTTAAATTCTTTAATAATTGTGTCAGCATTTCCTCCTCTCCATTTTGTAGCTTTATTTGGTTGAATTATCCAAACATTTAAAATGCTCAGACCAACAATGATTTTCAAAATAATACTGATATAGTCAACTGATTCTAATGTATTCAATTTAAGTATTTTTAATTTTAGAGAAAAGTAATTTACTTTAAATTTCATCTTTCGGCAAAACTTAATTTAGAGAGAAATTACCCATAGTAGTTTTAAGTAATTATGAGTCGAGTTTCAGGATCAAGGTAAAACGGTAGGGAAGAAATTATATTCTTTTAGTTATTTTACGAAGTAACGGAAAAACTGGAAGCAAAAAATTACAAATATTAATTTTGGTAAAATTACAAAAACAAAAGCGTATGTACCATGAATTTGAGGAAGAATTTATATATAATGGCCTTAAGTTATTAGAAGATGGTGGGAGCATCGCATCACTATCTAAGTCGGTTGGTATCGATAAAACATACCATAAATAGTAGCTATATGTGCCGTCATTATGGAGCATTCGACACGGATTTTAGTTGGGGACTAAAACTTAGGGCTTATCCACAACTGTACAATGTAATACAGGTTCAATCCATTGGATAGTAAATTACTGGAAAAATCAGCCAGTATAAGTGAAGAAAATTGAGGCGCCTTTTCAGGGTGATGCCCCGAAATATAACAGGTGTTCCTGAAGAAGATAAAGCTTATTTTCCTTTTACAAAGATTAAGTTGAAGAATGTTTTGCGGGGGAGAGACCTCTGAGTAGTAATCCTGTTAGATACAATAGATAAGAAAGTGATCAATATTTTGGGTGCTTTACTATCTTAATGTATTAGCTGACAGGGATTTATCCATAAAAAAACCAGCATCTATCCATTCTTTTTCCATATAGGCCAGAGTGTCTCTATTTGACTTGGGTCAACGGCATTTTGAGTTATGAGTTGTTGTTTAGCGCGGGGAATGGTATGACCTGATATGATTTGTTGAAGAAATAGAAAATGTCCATTGTTGAGGTCATGTATAAATAATTGGTAATTATGTCGTAGTACAGTACAGAAGCTTTTTTCTGGCAATGGCAGTTCCTGTTCTCGCTTATTTACAAATGAGGAATAATACCATCTGACAGGAAATTGGAAATCAAATGTTTAAAACAGCGGAATGAGTTGTAATGCTTCTTCACTAGAAGAGTCAATAGCTAGAGATTAATTTTCCTCTCTTTTTTCTTCAAAAATGATATTAATAGTATATTCAAACTTGGTGAGTTCGATCATAAAATCGGGTCAATCCTCCTTTATAGCTTCATTTTTACCAGATCTTGTTACTTCCAGGAAAGTAGCAAAATTTTCACCCAAGTAAATCAAATTGTAACTAGTGGAAGGATATTGTTGCAGATATTCATCAGCAAAACCTCGAAAGAGATTTTCACCCAAAGCATATTCTAGGGCGCTGAATTGTTTAGCCAGACAATTCCGCAGTCTGGCGACATAACTCATTTGGTATATCGCTAAATGCTGTTTCGCACTTAATCTTTTTGATGACTTAATAACTGTTTCCAGATAAGGCTCTTCTGATTCAGAAGGAAGTGGTTGCATTGGAAGTTGATGTGACTTAGCATATGGGTCCAGAAGCATTTGCTGCATCCACTTTTGAACATTTACTAAGGGTATATTTCGTTTTTCTGCCATTGTTATTCTGATAGATCATTCGCCATTTCAGTTACCATAAAATTAATGGGATAGGAGACCGCTATTTTCGATTCTGTTGATGGAGGTTCCATTGGTATGTAATCCACGACATCTCCAGACATGAAGTTTTTAGCTTAGAGCATCTCTGCATGGTAATCCTCAAAAGTTGGAATATCACCATCCCATTCGAGTAGGGTAGCCACTCCACCCGTATTTTGCCAGGCAATTCGAAATAATTCCCAGGCATGATCAGTGACCTCTCGATCGTGGGTATCGATTATATATTCGCCACAATGTTGATGTCCTGCTAAGTGCATTTGTACAACCCGATCGTGTGGAATGTTTTTAATATATTCAATAGGGTCAAAATCATTATTAAAAGCCGAAACGTGTACATTATTAACATCTAACAAAAGACCACAATTCGTTTCTTCAGCCGTATGACGCAGAAATTCCCATTCTAGCATAGTAGACTGTTGGAACGAGATGTATACGCTAGGGTTTTCTAATATCAAAGGTCTTTCCAAATAGTCCTGTACAACTCGAATTCGTTCACAAACATGTTTTAAGTTTTCCTCATTTAACGGAACGGGTAGTAGATCGTGGGAATTTATTGTTAGCACACCTGTCCAGCAAAGGTGATCGCTTACCCATTGAGGTTTTACTTCATGCGCAAGAACTTTTAACTTTTTCAAATAAGTAAAGTCCAATGGATCTGTACTCCCAATCGATAAAGATACTCCATGCATCACCACAGGATGTTGCTCAGCGTCTTGCTGGCGTATATGCCTGGGACGACCATAGGAACCCATAAAATTTTCGGAGATGACCTCAAACCAATCTACCTCGGGTTGATTTTTTAAAATGTGGTTGGAGTATTGGCTGCAAAGTCCGAGCCCCAGTCCTAAGTTAGGTAAGTCTAATTTCATGTTAATCGCAATCGCAGTTATTTTGAGTTTTTTGCATCTTTTTAGCACTGTCTAATTCAAATATACTACGTCGCGCTTTCTTCGCCTCGTCTCTATTATCAAAAGTATATGAACAATATCTCTGTCCGCTTTGACCGGGTGATTGACTGGCGGCAAGCTTTGCTGCATATTCTGTTGTTGGTCCGTATTCTTGTCCTGCGGGAGGAGGTCCGGGTGTTCGCTTTGCTTTTGCCATACGCTACTCAAATAATTTCCTTACTAATTGCCATACGCTTGTTCCTTTATTGGGCCCCTGTGTAATATACCTGGAGGACAAAATGGGTGTACCACAGCTACCCTGCATAGAGCATTCGTTTTGCCCTGGTTTGCAAAATTCAACGCTGGTTCCAAACAGGCCGCATCCACCTTGACCTTTGCAATCATTTAATGTATGGTATGGTGCCTATTGGTGGCACAATCGCCTGTTCCTGCACAGCCGTTATTTTGAGACCAGCCATGGTCTTTACATGCATTCAATCCCATACATGCATGCAATTCTAAAACTGGTTTTCCTTGAGCTATTGTTAATGGTAATGTTTCAGACATTTTTTTGGTTTTTTAAAATTTAAATCTAGACAATAGTATCATTTATAACATAGGGCTACCCTTTACATCGTGATCTAGTCCAACACCTGGCAGATTTAAGAAGTATTGAGGCATAGTCAATAGCCAACCCCAAGTTTCCGAATCCGTATCGGTCAATTGTCTTGCAAGATTGATCATTTGCTGTTTTGGCCTGACATCTTTTTGATTTTCAAAAGGATAATATTCAAATGTAAGCCCACCTTGATGGCTTTTATCATCTTTGAAGTATGAACTAGAATACATCCTATTTCCAAATTCACTTAACAACCAGATAATAGATTTATTAATGCCCATCATAAATACCTCATAATAAGTGGGTAGCTGTCGATGATAGCCGGTTTCGATCATCAATAATATATAGGTATATATGGTATTGGTCAATTGTGACATTTGGTAGAGTTCATCTGTGTCCGGATAATAATCTTTGGAAATAGGATTAACAGCTTGATTGTATACGAAATAATCAAAGAAATTATCCAATTCAGTGTGCGAAGCAAATTCTTTCTGATAATGGAGCCCAAGGCTATATAATTCTAGAAATTTTGCAAAATGAGAGAGTTCGTTTTTATTTTGATCATCATAATCCCCGGCTCTAAACTTCACCTTACCGTCTATGACCATTAAGGGAGTTGGTTTACCTTCCTCATCAAAGTCCAATTGGGTTCCATTTATTTTTCCTTCTTCTTGTTCCAAAATTTCATTTATGGTTTCAACGGCACTATCTCGTTGTATTGGATTTGTTGGAAGGCCCCGCTTTACCTCTATCATCCTTCCGCTATCTGCATCACTTGGAAATTTAGGTTTGTGACCTTCGTCGTAATAAACGGTATTTATACTGTTTTGTGAGTAATAGGGTTGTGAGGAGACCAATTGAGGTCGATTATGGGAATATACTCCTGCAAAATCATCTGTCACACTGACGATGATTGAATCATAGAAATCCCTAATAGTATCAAAGGGTTTTCCAGTTATTGGGTTAATCTTAAATCCATTTGGCCTTTCTATTCTGATACAGACAATTAATTGATTAATCGATAATGGACCAATATTAATTTTAAATTCGTTTGAATTTCCAAAAAGAGAGGTTGGATATTTGAGATCTTTGCCTGCCTTCATCAAATACGGTGGACCTAATATGGCCTGTTTTACATTTGACGAAAGGGAAAGGTGTAACATTTCTTCTACTACCACTGACATAAATAATGCAGCTGCTTTATTGGCATAAACCAAAATAGTCTGGGTCAGATAATTAATTACTTTATAGAAGGATTTACTAATGCTCCCGCTGAGACAGTTAACAGAAACCCAAAGCGGTTAATTGGTGTATCATACGGAATCAGAGATATTGACTATTTCTATTTTAGACTCAACAATATTAATTCTAGCACATCAAATTAGGACTTAGCCTTCGTCCTTTTACTTGTGGACTTAAGGGTATATACTAAAAAGAGACCAACAAATTAATGTTGAGCTCTTAAGTAGTCGGCTACTGACGAACGCTAATGCATTGTCAGTATACAGACAAGCTACGCTTGGTCATTACCACCATCATCCATATTTGTCAATAAATGTTTTTATTCGATTCTTAGATAGGTTCTATAATTGCTTATACTAAAAAGAGCCCAACAAATTAGGTATTGTATCACTTTCAGTAGACATAAGAGGGCGGAGGACATAGCGGACCGACAAATACGAAATGGAGGTAGGATAAAGAGCTTTGATAACGAAGTGGTAATTATGGCTATAGATGGCAATCCTGATATTTACCGGGAGTTATCCTCTAGAGACAAACCTGATCAGTACTCTCAGACTAAAGTAGCCAATTATGAAGTAATGAGTCTCTGACGATATAGCTGTGGTAATCTCATGGAGTCACGCCATATCAAAGTGCATATATTTGTAGTGTGACAAAGGAAACTGAAGGTCCATGCATGATATAGAGATTCGACCGAAGGGAGTATGGACATAAATATTTAATGAAAATGGCAGATAGATATATTGTCAAAACTAAAATGTAATGATGTGTTTGTTTTATCCTATTCTAAACGGTGTAATTTAATCTATTCTTGATTGATCTATTAAAGATCATATTAATCTAAAAATAGAAGGTATCCATTTTTTATTATTGCTATTAAACTTCAAAGAATAAGAAATGTACTCTGTTAGAGAAACTCTATTAATCCGCGTAGAATCATGTAATTCTAATACCTAATTATGTAACATCATCAATTATTAAGCACCCATCTTTGTAATCTAATATAAATCAATACATTATGTATTAATGTGTTAAGTTGAAAAGTGATTTGGATTTATACAAAGGTGTCCAAAATATTAGTAAAAGGGAACCTTTCATGCTTGCTTCCGTAGTATTTGGCCATGTGATTTTGCCAAATAGCACAAAGAAAAGATGTGTTAGAACACGTATAAAATGGATAAGACGGTTATCAATTTTAGTTGCAAGCACCTTTCAAATAGTAGGGTGCTTGTAATGTTTTTTATGATACTCTGGCTTTATAGATCAGCATGACTATGAGTCCATACTATCACTTCATTACTAAAATCAATATAATATTTATGGTGCGTAAATTTATTGCAGGAGATAGAGTTCAATCAAAACAATATAGTCCAACTATGGAAATTATCAAATATTTAACGGGGCAACAATTATTTGATGGTAAATTATTTAGTGATCTAAATGTAGAATGTGTGTGGTATGAAAAAGAAGAGCTGAAGAAAGACATTTTTAATCAACGTAAGCTTTTAAAATAGATATACATAAATATGATGTAGAGCTACGATAATATATTCAGGTGAATAAATTTTATAGTCTTCGTATTAAATTTTGTTTCACGGTTTTGCAAAAACTATAAAAAATGAAAAATAACAATTATGGGTTAGTGCTTTCTGGAGGAGGAGTTAGAGGAGTGGCACACATAGGAGCCATAAAAGCATTGGAGGAAAATGGGTTTTTTCCAACAATAATTTCGGGATCAAGTGTTGGTGCTGTAGTAGGAGCTTTTTATGCATCAGAATATAGTTGGGAGGAAATGTTAGATTTTTTTCGTTCTACTACTCTTTTTTCTTTTCAAAATTACTCTTTTAATAAACCAGGATTCATAAATACAGATATGTTCGTTGATGTTTTTCAAGAGTATTTTCCCGAAGATAGTTTTGAAATGTTGAAAAAGAGACTATACGTCACTATATCAGATTTGGTAAGGAATAGAATGAAGATGATCCACAAAGGAGAATTGATAAAGCCGCTCCTAGCTTCAGCTGCTTTTCCTGGTGTTTTTTCGCCAGTAAAAATGAATGGTAGTTTCTATGCAGATGGAGGCATTACGAATAATTTTCCTGTGGAACCACTTTTGGCAGAGTGCGAAAGAATAATTGGAGTCTATGTGAGCCCAATTAAAAAAATAAAGATGGAAGATTTGAATTCAGCATTTTCGGTGGTTGAAAGAGCCTATATTATTGGTAAATCTAATATTTCAATTCGAAAATTTATTGATTGTGAAATAGTTATTAGTCCTGAAGAACTGAATAGATTCAGTTCATTTGGTGTACGTCACATAGATGAAATTTTTAAAATTGGATATGAGGAGACTAACAAAGTATTGGAATCCTTAAAGGTGATAAATACTAGTGAGGACTTGTTAGTATGAAAGGTATATTAAGAGCTGTAGATGTGATATTTAAGTAAATGGTTTTAATTAAAATATTATGGACTATGTAACTTCTTTTTATCAAATAATGAATTAGTTGTTTTTACACGGGAGTAGTTTTTGTCTGCTTCATAGTTGGGGTCATATTGTACTGGCTGATTATCAAAAAACTAAAAATTAAAAATTAAAAATAGAGTTAAATATCGAAGATAGATCTACAGACTATAAGGTTTCTTGATGTTCCGACGAGGATTTTCTATGTGTATTGGTCTTTTTGTTTGCAACGACTTATCTGGAGGTTAAACCTGCATGGAAAGCAATAATTGAGTTTTTTATGAATAACAATTTAGCATAGATATTAATCAAATTTATCAAAACGGTAGAAGCAGTATTAAAAATAAATATGAGGTGAGTGTAGGGAATAAAGTTAGATAGAAAATAGTAATGCTCATACATCTTAAAAAAATAAACTAAAATGGATAAAGTAAATTTAAACCTACCACAAGGATTAGGAAAAAAAATATTTAAGTACTATCGGCTTATTGTTACATTACTGTTTTTGGTGATCATTATGTGGTCATCAGTTTTCCAGATAAGCACCGAAGAGGTGGGAGTTATTACTCGATTTGGAAAGTATGTACGACAAGTAGAACCAGGATTAAATATGAAAATACCCTTCGCTGAGGATGTTTATAGAGTTCCGGTAGAAAGGCAACAAAAATTGGAATTTGGTTTCCGAACTGCCAGAGCGGGAATAAAAACTCAATATAGAGACGAATCATCAAGTACGAAAGATGAATCACTAATGCTTACTGGCGACCTTAATCTTGCAGAGGTGCAATGGGTTGTTCAGTACAGGGTGGATGATGCTTATAAGAATCTGTTCAAAGTTAGAAGCCCTCAGAGCACTCTCCGTATTATCTCTGAGGCTGCAATGAGACAAATTGTGGGTGATCGTACCGTAAATGAAGTATTAACTGTTGGTCGTAGGGAAATAGGAAGTAAGTTACAGGAACTCATTCAGGAAATATGTAGAGAATATTCAATGGGTATCAAAATAGAACAAGTAGTCCTTCAGGATGTCAATCCGCCAGACCCAGTAAAAGCGGCTTTCAATGCCGTAAATGAAGCTCAGCAAGAAAAGGAAACATTGATAAACCGGGCAAAATCAGAATACAACAAAGTAATACCCAAAGCAAGAGGTCAAGCAGAAGAAACCATTCAACAGGCCGAAGGATATGCTGCCCAGCGTGTAAATAATTCGGAAGGCGAAGCTGCTCGATTCACTGCCTTGTATAATGAATATATAAAGGCGCCTGAGGTAACAAAAAGAAGGATATACCTTGAAACAATGTCAAATGTGTTACCCAAAATAGGGAATGTCGTCATAACAGACCAAAAAGGTAACAACGTGCTGCCCTTATTACAAATGCAGATGAACAAAAAAAACAAAAACAATGAAAATTAAATTAATCTTATTTGCAATATTCGTCATTATCACCCTGATAGGTTTAAACAGTAGTGTTTTTATTGTACAGGAAAAGGATCAGGTGGTAATTACTCAGTTCGGAAGGCCAGTCGGGGAGGCTATTGTAAAGCCCGGGATGTACTTCAAGCTGCCCTTAATACAGGATGCTAATTATTTCGAAAGGCGCTATATGGAATGGAATGGTGATCCAAACCAAGTGCCGACCAAGGATAAAAAATTCATTTTTGTCGATACTTATGCAAGATGGCAAATCACTGACCCTCTTCAATTTTTTAAACGTCTAACAAATGAGCGGGGTGCTCAATCGCGTATAGATGATATTCTCGATGGGGAAACAAGAGATTTTATAGCAAATAATGACATCGAAGAGACTGTACGCTCAAGCAATAGAATCCCTGAATCATCCGATACTGAAATTATTGGTGACTCCCTAGCAAAGATTTATGTAGGTCGGGATAAAATCCAGCAAATGATATTGAAATCGGCTAATAAACAGACGGCGGACTTGGGAATTAAGATACTGGATTTTCGATTTAAGCGTATTAATTATGTGCAGGAAGTACAGGATCAGGTATATGAGCGTATGAAAAGTGAACGTTTCCGAATCGCTGATAAATTCCGCTCAGAAGGTCAAGGAGAAGCCTCACGTATAAATGGAGAGAAGGAGCGGGAGCTTAAAAATATACAATCTCTTGCATTCAGGGATGCTGAGATCATCAAAGGTAGGGCAGATGCCACTGCGACCGCGATTTATGCAAAAGCTTATGATAGGTCGAGTCAATCGAGAAATCTTTATGGCTTTTTGAAATCAATGGAAACATTTGAGAAAACTTTTGATGGAAAAACATCCATTTTTATTTCAACAGATAGCGAATTGTATAAATACCTGAAAAAGATGGATTGAATGTTTAAAATATCTTGTTATGTATTGCCACGCACTAAAAAATATAGGTAACGGCATTGGAAAAAACTGACCCTAGATGATTTGAAAATTGTGGATAGAGATGCCGCCTTTCGCATAGTGCCCGATAGTAATGCTATGTTTTTGTACGAAAATCTAGGCTTTGTAAACAATTATCTCGAATTGCAACATGAAAAATATTATGCTAATAATCAAAAGAAAAGATAGAGAGAATATCGACCGAATGATAAAACGATATAAACGTAAACACAGAAAAGTAAAGCTCCGAAACGAATTAAAGAGACGCATATCATTTGTCAAGCCATCTGTAAAGCGACGAAGAGAAATACTAGATGCCAAGTACAGATTGCAAGAATATGGCAAAGAATAAATTACCATTCTCTATAATCGATAGCTTAAATGAATAATTTCTACACTTAGAGCGTATATATATATACAATTAATAATAACCACAAAACAATAATAAATTTGCATTGGATAGACATCATCATTTTTATAGTGTATATTATTGCCATGATAGGCGTTGGGTTTTATTTTTTCACTAAAAATAGAGATACCAAAGATTACTATATTGGCGGTAGAAATATGATTAGCTGGTATATCGGATTATCCGTTGTAGCAATTGATGTAGGAGGAGGATTTTCTATTGGCTTAGGAGGTTTAGGATTCTTGGTGGAGACTGCTGGTTCATGGATGTTATTTACTGGACTCATTGGAGCTTGGCTGGTAGCCGTTTTTTGATTCTAAAAGTTAGTGAACTTGCTCGAACGCAGAAGTTTCTCACTTTTCCTCAACTAGTACAATTACTTTACAACGGTAAAGTAGCACTATTAGCTGGTATCTACGCGGATACCGTGCAATGTATAATACTTATGGTAGGCTTAGTATTTATTGGGGTTCCGCTCAGGTATACAGCCATTGGAGGGATTGATGCTATCAGAGGATCGGTACCAAGCGAGTTACTCTCTTTCTGAGGAATATAAAAGCTGTTACTTTCTTCAACTGGTTTATTACGACCGTTCCGATCTGGTTTGTGGGAGCGACTTTGTATCAGCGGATCTATGCTTGGAAGGGTGAAAAAATAGCAAAAAGGGCTTAGTATATTGCGGTTTTTTTTGAATATTCTATTATGGACTTTATGGGGTTTTTATTAGACCTAATCGCAAGAGTAGCTGATGGAAAGGGAATGTTTGAATATGCAGGATTTGCTAGTGATATTGATGCTGAGATGGGGCAGCCAATGTTTTTGCGTACAGTGCTTCTGGTCGGTTTTATGGGTTTGATCTTGTCTGCATATTTTTATGTTATTATGGCCACCGCAGATAGCTGTTTAATGGCCACGTCTGGAAATGTTGTGACAGATATATTAGGCAGCTTAGTTCCAAAGAAATTAAACGGCAAAGAAAGTTTGTGGTTTTGGCAAATTGCTATGCTATTCATTGGTATTCTGGCATTGCTTCTAGCTATGATGCAGCATGTATTGGAGCTAATGCTATTGTCATATGCCTTTCTGGTTTCTGGTTTATTCGTTCCGGTATTGGGAGCATTATTTTGGAAACGTGGCAATCCTGCGGCAGCCTTTTTGGCGATGCTTTTGGTTGAATTGACAACAACGTTAATGGTGTTGACCGATACAGCCTTTCCATTTGGTTTGGATGCTAACATAGGTGGAATAGGCCTTTCAGCAGTCGTATTTATTTTATTGAGTTTAATATTTCTAAAAAGAGTGATAAATGAATTTGAATATAGTCGATAAAGAGCTAGTAAAGATCAGACAACACTTGCATGCACATCCCGAACTATCAGAGCGGGAATTCCAGACTGCTGATATGGTTGTTGAATTTGTAGCTCGGTATAATCCAACAAAAGTTATCGAAAGAGTCGGGGGAACAGGGGTACTTGTTATTTTTGATTTTGCCCAAAAAGGCCCTACCGTACTTTTTCGAGCGGAATTAGATGCTTTGCCTATTCAGGAAATAAATGAATTTGATCACAGATCTACTGTAGACAATGTAGCGCATAAATGCGGACATGACGGACATGCTACCATTTTGATCGGATTGGCTAAACGTTTGTCTGATCAACCTTTTGCAAATGGAAAAATCGTATTGTTATTTCAGCCAGCGGAAGAAAACGGAGCGGGTGCTAAAGCAGTGTTGAACGACCCGAAATTCTTAGTAGTTCAACCCGACTATGTATTTGCTTTTCATAATTTGCCTGGGTATCCATTACATCAAGTTGTTATAAAATATGGTTCTTTTACTGCGGCTGTGAAAAGCATTGCAATAAAAATACAAGGAAAAACGGCTCATGCAGCTGAACCTGAGCATGGAGCAAATCCGGCCATGGCTATAGCTGCGTTATTGAGCTGCACAAATTCCCTTTCCAATAATCAACCTGAGCGAGAAGACTTTGCAGTGATTACACCAATTCATATCGAGATGGGCAGCAGTAACTATGGCATCTCTGCTGGACACGGTGTGCTAAGGTTGACTATGCGAACCTGGACAGAGGAACAGTTGGATCTGCTTACTCAAAACGTACTGCGAGTAATTCAATCTGTTACGCAGGCTGAAAATCTTGAAACAGATATTGAATGGATACAGCATTTTGTTGCAAACCAAAATAATACAAAAGCAGTAGATATTATATCTCAAGCAGCTTATAATAATCAGATATCGATAACAACCAGACTCTATCCTTTTAAATGGGGAGAAGATTTTGGCTTGTTTACCCAATATTATAAGGGGGCTATGTTTGGGATCGGTTCAGGCGAACATACACCTGCATTGCACAACCCTGATTACGATTTTCCGGATGCAATCATTCCTACAGGAGTAAATCTATTTTATGAAATTGCTACAAATATATTAAGAAAGGACTCATGATGCATACTTCACAAATTTTCTTAAATAAATCTGCTTTAAACCATAATCTTGAATTTATAAGACAGATTATAGGTAAGCACACTCGTTTGTCTTCAGTAGTGAAAGGAAATGCTTATGGACATGGGATTGAGGAATTTGTTCCGATGGTAAAGGAATGTGGGGTAAATCATTTTTCTGTATTTAGCGCAGATGAAGCGCTAAGAGTTAGTAGGACTCTTGCTGATGAAACACCCATAATGATAATGGGAATGCTAGATAATGACCAAATGGAATGGGTGATAGAAAATGGAATTTCATTTTTTGTTTTTGAGGTAGACCGATTAGAAAATGCAGTAAAGATCGCTAAACAAATAAATAGACCAGCCAAGGTTCATATTGAGATTGAGACGGGCATGAATCGTACAGGGTTCTCCAACAGAGAGTTTCCAAAAATACTACAATATATAAAGAATGAAACTAAACACCTTTCTATAAAAGGATTATGTACACACTATGCAGGTGCAGAAAGTATTGCTAATCATCATAGAGTTAAAAGACAACAACGCAGTTATAATAGCGCCTATATAAGAATGGTGAATTTTGGGATCATACCTGAAATAAAACATACTGCATGTTCGGCTGCTACCATGCGGTATCCTAAGACAAGGATGGACTTAGTTCGTATTGGTATTCTTCAGTATGGATTTTTTCCTAGTAAAGAAATTCTCATTCACTATTTAACAAAGCATAAAGTGCATGACTACCCACTCAAAAGAGTTATTACCTGGAAAAGTAAAGTAATGAGTGTTAAGGCAGTAAAAACAGGAGAATTTATCGGTTATGGAACGTCTTATCTTGCCAATACAGCTATGAAAATAGCGACTGTCCCAGTTGGGTATAGTCATGGGTTTAGTCGAGCGCTAGGCAACCAAGGAAGGGTGCTCATTCATGGAAAACGAGTCAGCATAGTTGGTACCGTTAATATGAATATGATGTGCATTGATGTTACAGATTTGGAGGGTATAAAAAAAGGTGATGAAGTTGTCATTATTGGTAAACAGGGTGATTTGGAAATCTCAGTAGCCTCCTTTAGTGATTTTACCAATCAATTAAACTATGAACTCTTGACTAGGCTTCCATCCAATATTCCTCGGAAGATTATTGATTGAATTTATACAGGGAAATAAATCTGAAGCTATGTAGAATTTTTATTGCAATCAAATTTATCCTAAGAATATAGAAGAATTGGATACTGATCCAGGATTTTAGTCGATAGACCAGATTACAAGTAATTCATTGAGCTTGTAATTTGGTCTTCTATTCATCCTATAGGATTAATATCAAACTTTTTATTTTTTTTCTTAGCTGAGCTATCATGTCTTTATCATCCGCCTGCATGATATATATATCAGTTATTGGTGGAATAATATACTGTAGCTTGGGGCTACTAAACTATGTGAAGATACTTTTAAGTAAAAGGAGAAGATGAATGAATGAGCCTTGAAGGTAAAGTTGCTTAGCAGTATCAAGAAGAAGCACCAAAAATGTAATAATAGATCCTTTTGGTGTGAAAAGGCTTACCAATTTGATAAAGGTTAAAACAAAATCGATAGCCTCTATAAATCAGAAAAAGTTGAGAGCCGATTTAACTCTAAATGGACTACTTATTCAAAAGGTAGAAATCGCGGGTGATAAAAGTAAAGCTTACAGGATTTGTGCATTTTTTAGATTTCTGAGATCAATCCGCAGACTAACATCAGTTAGAGGTGTTTTTTAAAACTAATCAAACTCAAGACAATGAAAAAAAAATACTAAAAACTTCGAGAATGCTTGGGTTGTTAATTACAACCATATCAATGATCACTCTATCGTCTTGCTCTACAAAATATTTTTTTCAAAGTCAAGTATTGTTCTTGCAGTTGTGGATTCGGTAAAATTAAAGAGAGACAAGAGTAAAAACCATACTATAAAAGTAAATGTAAGTCACTTAGCATCTGCTTCTCAATTAGTACCACCGCAAAATTATATGTAGTTTGGATGAAAAATCAAGATAATAGAACCAAAAATATAGGCCAGTTAAAAAGCAGCACCCATTTCCTTTCAAAAGTATTTAAAGGATCATTATTCAAAGTTAGGCCATATAACCCAAAGTCTTTTTTTATTACTGCTGAAGATAAAGGAAATGTCAAATACCCTAGCTTAATAGTCCTGAGTACTGCTGAAATGAGTAGTTTATATGAGGAATGAAATCAGAAGTAAGATTAAAATCAATTTTATGGTATTCAAGGGGGAGTTGAATAAATAATATATCTTTTTAAGAGGTATATAGATTTTTGAGTGTTTTCGAAATAAATTATCTTAGTGTATGTGTTAACATATCTTACTTGAACTCATTAGCTATTTTTGAATAAATAATAATATATTATTTATTGTTATTGCATACACATCTTCATCATTAGGCAATGAGCTGTACTCGTTTTGATGATAAGAAAAGAATTAGTAAAACCATTGCAATTGGAATTATCTGGATATTTATGAAACATGGATTTTTAGAGGAAATCTATGTTTTACTCCTAATCATGTAACTCAAATATTTAATTCTGTAACACCATCAGATATAAAGTACTTATCTTTGTAATGTAATAGAAATCAATATATTACATAAAAATAAAATATTATGAAAAGTAATTATAATTTAAAAAAAGATGTCCAAAGTGCTATTAATTGGGAACCTTCAATGCAGGATGCAGAGATAAGCGTCACAGCTAAAGATGGAGTTATTACTTTATCTGGAACGGTAGATAGTTATTCAAAAAAGATCAATGCTGCAGACGTATCGACTAATGTGATAGGAGTAAAGGCGATAGCACAAAAGATTACAATTAAATATGGTATTTCCTTAAAAAAGAACGCTACAGAAATGGCTACTAACGTATTGGATGCATGGAAGAATAATTGGTATCGGAGAGGGATGCTTCAAGGCAGTGGTAGTAGATGGGTGGGTAAGTTTAGAAGTCAAAGGACCTTTTAAATATCATTGATTTAATGAAAAGTTGAAATCAATTGACCTATTGGATAAATATTCAATACTGGATGCATTAAATCATAACTCATCATTGAATGCTAGCGGTATAAAAGTAGAGGATAGTATTAATAAAGTGAAACTTACAGGAATAGTATATTCTCTATATCAAAAGGATGAAACGGGATGGCTGACATGGGCTTGCAGATGTTCAGTAATATTCACTAAATAAAATTAAATAAAATGGATAATTTAAAATCAGTAATAACAAATGCCGTGGCGATAATCCCGGGTACAGAGAATCAAAAAGGAATTGAAAATCACAAAAAGATTGCTAGACATTATCAGGCTGCATCAAAGTATCACTTGCAATCTGCAAAACATCATGAAGCGGGAAATCATCAGAAAGCTGAGGAAACTACAATGGCCGCATATGGACATGTCAGTATTGCTGAAAACGCACAGAGAAAAGACGTGAGACATCATGTGAAAAATGGATTAGATGGTTCTCAATATTAGTTGCAAGCATCTTTCATAAGGAAAGGTGCTTGTACTATTTTTAAGATAATTAAGTAATGTAATCTCGAAATGAAGTTAACCACAAAACCTGTTTGAATAATAAAACGTAATGAGCCATTCCTGAAGTGACTGAATATTTGAACGAATTACATGAAAATTTTCTATTTATGACAAGGGAATGGAAGCAAAAAGTTTGATAGCTTATTTGGAATGATTAACTGAACTATTACATTCCTACTCAATAGTGCATTGGAATAATACCAACGAATAAAAGAATTATGATACTAAATACAAAAAAGCTGACTGTACAATACAGAAGTCAAATAAGAAAAGTAAAACCCCAGAATCTTTAACTCATCCTTCAGATGAAGATATGTATAAGCGAGGAAAAAAAGAATCAGAAATAGATCTAGAGAATATCACTAAAATCAAATCTCTAAATGAAAAAGAGGAAACGAGAAATGAAAAAGGGTTTGAAGATGATATGTCAGGAGATGATTTGGATGTTTCTGGTTCAGAATTAAATGATCAGCAAGAGGATTTTGGTAGTGAAGATGAGGTAAACTACTATAGCTTAGGTGGAGATAATCATGACGATCTAGATGAAAATAACGGAAAAGCACCACAAAATAAAATATTATAGTACAAATAAATAGAGACAAAACCTTGAGTGGCGATGAAAAGACGCAAGACTACTTTAATGCTCAAGTTTAACGATCATTAAAAAAGTACCAATCTCACATCACTAGAATAGAGGTACACCTAAAGGATGAAAATGGAATTATGGAGGGAGTAGGTGATATGTCATGTGTGCTTGAAGCCAGACTAAAAGGACTACAACTAATTGCCATCACTAATAGAGCGGATATAATGGAGCTTGCAATTAAAGGTGCTATTGATAAAATAGAAAATGCGCCAAAATCTATGCTTGGACGTATCAAAAATTACTAAAACTAAAAAATATGATTACAAAAAAAAATCTTGGTATTTGGCTAGACCACTTAAATGCACATTTGATGGAAATCAATACTAAAAATGATAGGCGTTCTATAAAGTCTAAATTTTCTTCTGAAGTAAAAGAAGAGGCATTAAGAAGAAGTGAAGATATTATGCACAACAAAGAACAGCAAATGCATGAAGCATATTATAGCCAGATAGGGGAGGCTATATTGAAATATGACCATGTACTTCTTTTTGGCCCTTCAAATGCCAAAGTAGAACTGCGCAACTACCTAAAAAAAGATTTACATTTTAATGATATCACAATAGATAGCCTCCCTGCCGACTATATCTCAGTTAATGAGCAACATGCCTTTGCAGATAAGCATTTCGAAATAGCTAAATAAATAATTTGAAGGTACAATCATCAATCAAAGTCTTAGCTGAAAAGCCATACGATTATTAAAAAAAAACAAACTTCTCAACGGAAGATGGAGATGCTAAATACTAATGATACTGAGAATATTTTTGAATTACATTTGAAAAATTGAATAAAATAATCGGCAATGTCGAAAGTCAATTCGCGCCATAGGTAAATATGTTCTAGTACTATTGACATAAAATAGAGAATAGATTTTTCTCCATAGCATTATGATACGCAAAGAGAATAATAATACTAGTGTTCCACCCTCTGATAATATAATACCATAATTACAAAAAATAATTGTAATTATGGATGTGAAAAAGACATCAAAAGGGACTAAGAAGTATAAAAAGGCAGAAAAGGTACTGATTATATCAGAGGAAAAGTAAAATGGGGTTAAGAAAACCTTAGATAAATATGCATTATATCCCGGCACCGTTTACTATTGGAAGAGGAAAATGATAATATACGGAGAGTCTGGATTAGCGTATAAAAGAAAGGAGGATGACTAATTATTGATTAAATGTTTGGAAAAGGAGAATGAATCTCTGAAGATCTTACTATGGGAAAAGAACTAGAGAGTAAGCTAAAGGATGATCTGCTAAAAAAAAGTATCCAGAACTGAGAAATCAGAAATTGTAAGGGATTACGATTCTCAAGGTTTAAGTTTAGAGCGATGTTTTGCTATAACAGGATTGGCAAAGAATCAGTATTATTATTATAAAAAAAGCGGCAAGCCAAGAGGTAGGCGTTCCGGTACCACCACGTTATTCAAGGACAAGTCAAGCAATGATAATTTGTCAATAGATAACACTACTGTTGTAAGACGTATAGTTGACATTAAGCTTGATCCAGACCACGCAAACTACTACAATTTGACCACTAAGACATTATGTCTAGATGGATACTACATTAATCATAAGAAAGTATATAGGCTAATGTTCTAATACTTATTATCAGAAAATAGGAAAAAGCAAATAGGGAAGAAGTATGTACACTACCGTAGAGTGGATTCCAGTAGACCATTAGAAGTAATAGAGATGGATATCAAATATGTATGATTATATGAGAAAAAGAAGTATGCTTTTGTGCTAACAGTGATCGACACATTTACTAGATATGTCCTGCACTGGTCCGTAGGTTTACAAATGAAAACCGCTCAAGTAAAGGAGGTATGTAAATATGCGATTGCACACTATATCCAAACCTAGCTCGGTCTGGACAAATCCATAGAGGTAAAAGTACGTTCTGATAATGGCAAGCAGTTCTGTATTAGAGAAATAAGTTCTTTTTTCGAGGACAACTACCTTAATCAAGTGCATACCCATCCTTATACTCCGGAGGAGAATGGACATGTGGAAAGTTTCCATAAGACACAAGGGAAAGCCATTTCGAAGGATAGGTTTACAACATTACAGAGTATCTTATGGAGACTCGACTCAATAACTTCTATCTGTCCTACAATAATAAACGTGCACATGGCAGCACCCTAGGGTTGCCATGTGCACGTTTCTGGGCTCTAATTGATAATAAAGGAAATAGAGGTTTCTGTAAATGAAGAAAACGAAGAACAACATGTAAGCTAAAAGTAGCATACCAAGACATTATGAGTTTACCGAAAATAAAAAAGAATAAATATGGGGTATTAAGATCCTGGTAGATATGCTCGCTTTGCTTGAAGGCCCTCAATGGGGCAAAAGAAAATATAAAACAAGGTAGGCCTACACATGTTGATCAACATCGGTACAATAATCACCTTTTATCGATGCTCGCATCATAAAGATATGCTATATTGTAACTTATTATCTAATTCGTGTAATTATTGTCTGATTAATAGGGGGCTGCATCAACTAGATCGAACAGGAATTAGATAATACTAACGACGAAGTTCGATTAATCGGCCTACGTGTATAGCCGAGGTCAAAACACATTAGTCTATTGGCACTCTATTGGGGAATTGTATCGAACGATGATGATAACCAGAGATTGTATAAACATGGAGTCTCGCACAAAACACTGGCTGACATCAAAGATCACGCGTAAATTATCACATAAATGGATTTAAAAAAAATTCTTGAATATCGCTTTATTAATATTGGGGATTTTCATTTGGATCTCTATAATGTAGCCACAGCGGTGCTTATTATCTTATTTGCTCGTTTTTCAATGTGGTCTATCGGTAAAGTCACTAATCATTTTTTTAAGCGAAAAAAAATAGACGTTGGTCGCCAGTATGCTTTTTTGCAAGTCGTAAAATATATTATTTATACAGGATCTATGCTCCTTGTTTTGCAAGCGGTCAATATTTCACTATCCATTTTGTGGGGAGGGGCTGCCGCTTTACTAGTTGGTGTGGGTCTTGGACTACAACAAACTTTTAACGATCTGATTTCGGGGCTAATATTATTGTTTGAAGGAACAGTAAAAGTCGATGATGTAATTGAAACGGATGGCATCATCGGGACAGTTACAGCCATTGGTATTCGTACTTCCAAAGTAGAGACACTTGACCATATTTCAATATTAATTCCTAATTCAAAATTAGTGGGAAATAAGGCTACTAACTGGAGTCATAATAAAGCATCTTCAAGATTTCAAATAAACATTGGTGTTGGCTACAAATCAGATGTAAATTTAGTTACGTTACTTCTTTTAAAAGCTGCTAGGGAACATAAAAAAATATTAATAACTCCTAGGCCGGAAGTACAATTCAGTGATTTTGGAAGTTCGTCTTTGGACTTTATACTTCACTATTATAGTTACGAGTTCCGACGGATGGATTTTGTAAAAAGTGAATTGCGATATCGAATTACTGAGTTATTTAGAGAGAATAGTATTGAAATACCGTTTCTACAAACAGATTTATGGGTCAGAAACGCCAGTGATTTAGTGCCCCTGAAAAATGAAGTTGGTGATATTGTTCTAGACGATGCCACCAAATGACTTTTACTAAATGTCTATTTCATTATGGATGATATCTCTTTGTCATGCACTGATTCAAAATTTATTGCTCGGCTTTACCCTGAATTGATGGATAGAAGACCTACTGCTATAGATCAGCCTCCATGACTCTAAAGTTATCCAGTTTAATTTATGGTAATAATAGATGATATTTCTATATATTTCTTGGACTAGAAAGCTTGAATAAGGATATGTGAAGAGAAGTGAACGGATAACTGATGAATAGTAGTAGAACTATGATATATATAGGTAACTTAAACATTGACATACATATTTGATCTAAAAGTCTATATAAACGATATAAAGAATCGTCAACCAAAATTGATAAGATAAATGAAGCTTTATATACAAAATATGGTTTGCCTGTGCTGCGTAAAAGTGGTTCAAATGGAACTCAGTAAAATGGGTATGCTCTACACTAGTCTTGAGTTGGGCGAAGTACATTTGATGAAACCAATTACGAAAAAGCAAAGAAAAAAACTCAAAAGGAATCTTCATGTTTATGGGCTAGAGCTGATGAGAGGCAAAAAAGTAATTTTGGTAGAAAAGATAGTCAGAGTAATTATAGATATGATTCATCAATCTGGGGAATTACCCGAAATAAACTTTTCCGTATATTTGACAAATAAATTAAACAAAGACTATCAAGCCCTATCCACATTATTTTCTAAAACGAAGGGAGTTACGATAGAACATTTTATCATTCTTCATAAGATCGAAAGAGTGAAGGAGCTCATCATGTACGATGAACTAAGTCTTACCGAGATATCCTATAAACTGCATTACAGCAGCGTGGCACATTTGTCCAATCAATTCAAAAAGGTGACAGGTCTTACACCTACCTTTTTTAAGAATATCAAAAATAAGAAACGCAAGCATATAGAGAATCTCTAGTTTTTTACTCTAATCATGTAATTCTAATATCTAATTGTGTAACGTCATCACTTATTAAGTGCCCATCTTTGTAATGTGATAGAAATCAATCTATTGCGTAAATAAGCAGTAAGATGAAAAGTAATTCAGAATTACAGAAAGATGTCCAAAATGCTATTAAATGGGAACCTACCATGCAGGCTGCAGAGATTGGCGTCACTGCAAAAGATGGAGTTATTACTTTATCTGGAACTGTAGATAGCTATTCAAAAAAGATCCATGCTGAAAACGCCTCAAAGAATGTGAGAGGAGTTAAGGAGGTAGCGCAAAAGATTACTATTAATTATGGTAATTCCTTTAAATTGAATGATACAGAAATAGCTACAAACATATTGACTGCATGGAAGGATAATTGGTGCGTGCCTGAATATGGGGTCAAGGCAGAGGTGGAGGATGGCTGGGTAAAACTACATGGCGAAGTCCATTATAAATCTCAGGAAGAGGAATCTCAGAAATCAATAGAGCAACTTAATGGTATAAGAGGAGTCACAAATTTGATAAAAATTAATTCGAAGCCAAATGATGTATTGGATAAAAAATCAGTAGAGGATGCATTAGGTCGTAATTGGTCTATTGACTCCAAAAATGTAAAAGTAGAGGTCGGTCAGAGTAATGTAAAGCTTACAGGAATAGTACACTCTCTATATCAAAAGGAGGAAGCTGAACGACTAGCGTGGAATGCTCCTGGTGTGAGTTCGGTTGAGAATGAGCTTGCAGTTATTCAATAATATTCATTATATGAAAATATAATAAAGTGGATAATTAAAAATCATCAACAACAAATGCAATGGCTGTAATTACTAGCCATCAGAAAGCTGAACAGAGCGGGTTAGCCGCATATGGTCAAATGGATCTTGCCGAAAAGTATAGAGAAAAGACGTGAGACATCATGTGGAAAATAGATAGTTAGTTTTCAATATTAGTTGCAAGCACCTTTCAAATGGGAAGGTGTTTGTAATATTTTTAAAAAAAAACTCAATCAAATGGAATTACGAAGTGAAATTAATCGAAAAATTGTCTTAGCAAAGATAAAAATTTATGATAAATTCCCAGAGTTGACCAAGTTGTTGGATGAGACACAAGAGCATATTCTTTGTATAAACCACAAGGGGATAAATAACAAAGACCTTAATGACTATTTGGACTCACTGCATGACTTATTAGAAAGCTATTCCAAAAACGTATTGTAAACCTAACCACTTAACATCTATGGAAATGAATCAATCTAATAAACAGATGAATGCTATGATTATGTAGTGGAATAGAGTGTTAACTCTAATAAAGGAGCGCAATCGACACTAAGTTATCTGATGGTAAGATTGAGTATCGATAATTTATATAGTATAGTTATGAAATCCAATAATTCAAATCATCATCCTCAAGTGAATAAGTAAAATATAGCCATTGGAATTTGAATATGATGGCGTAATAATAATTGTCCAATAACTATTATTGGAATAATCCAAAATTACTAAAAAAAGTAAAAGATGAGAACGAAAATTAATCTGGGTATTTGGTTGGATCACTCAAATGCCCATTTGATAGAGATCAATTCTAAAATGGATAATCACTCAATTAAATCTAAATTTTATTCTGGTATAAAAGTGGATGCATTGAGAAGAAGTGAAGGTATCATGCGCAAAAAAGAACTGCAAATGCATGAAGCATATTATAAAAAGATAGGGAAAGTTATTTTGAATTATGATCATATACTTCTATTTGGACATACAGATGCTAGAATAGAGTTGCATAGCTACTTAAGAAGAGATTTGAATTTTGAGGATATAATAATTGATACAGTAACTGCAGATAGTATGACTAATAAAGAACAACATGTCTTTGTAGATAATCATTTTTTAGACTTCATAAATAATGGACCGTTATAAAAAAAAAAGGCTTGATTTTTACGTTAATACTTGAAAAATAAAATTATGATTAATTATGAAATTTACGATTTTGTTGGTATGCATTTATTATGATGGATTATATGGATAATAATGTGAGTCTGGATATTTGTTACTCTTTACCGCATTCCTGGACAAATAGCAAAAAAAGAAACTCCACTTAGTATACTAAAGAGGCGTTTTGCATTAGGGGATATAAACGAAGGAGAGTATCAGGAAAAAAAGAGAATTATTGAGGCTTAGGATTATACCATCAAGTTTGCGACAGTCTGAAGCAGAATTGGGATTACTTGGAGTGTTTTGTAGCTAAAGTCTCTAATCTGCAGATCTTTTTTTCTCTGTGCATGGGATCTTATTCGAATACATAAATCGAAATGAACCATGAAAGTTATAGCAATAGCGGAGGACAATGAAGGTATAAAACAAAGTCTCTTAGAAATAATAGAACTTTCTAGATCTCAATGTGTGATAGCTGAAAACGAAAAAATAGGAATCAAGAGATAAGGACGCCACGATATGATTTGATTTTCAAACTGTAGATAGTTCCAACTATCAAATACTCCTCTGCCTTTATTACCAAAAAATATTCTATGATTAAAAAAATCCTAATTCCAACTGACTTTTCTGCTAATGCCGTAGATGTATTGGACTATGCAATACACCTTACAAAAGGGCAAAAAGTACATTTATATATATTGCATGTCGTACAATCTATTGTAGTCTCCGCAGAAGTGCCAGTTGATAAAGCTGGAATAGTAAAGTTGCAATTAGACGAGGCACGCATTAAAATGCAAGCTCTTAAATCTTTTTGCAACCAGTCTTATGGAAAAAAAGAAGACGCTGAGGTGAGAGTGACTGCGGATGTTCAACTCGGAAATGTAGCATGTCAAATAAAATCTATGGCAAAAAACGAAAAAGTAGATATGGTCATTATGGGTACTCAAGGTACTAACCATGGATTCGCAGATAAGCTAGTAGGTACGATATCTACATCAACTCTCAATAATGCCCCTTGCCCAGTAATCTTAGTGCCACAAGGGTACGAATTCAAAACGATCGATAATCTAATATTCGCCACTAAACTAAATCACCAGGACCCATATGAACTATGGAGAGCCATAGAATTAATCAAACCACATATAGCAAAAGTGAGATGTGTATATGTAACTAAGGAATCAGAAGAAGTTAATAAAATAGAACTGGATCAATTCGCTAAATATATGGTGGAAAATTCCTCAACAGTACAAACGATATTCAATGTCGAAGAATCAAATAATCTGGAGCAAACATTATCACAGTATACTGAGAATTACGACGCTGAGATGATCATCATGCGTAGAAGCAAAAAATCATTTTGGAAGCGTCTATTTACTATACGACATACACAAAAAATGGTCTCATGGATCCATGTTCCTTTAATGGTCCTCAATAATAAACGATAATAAGAATGGGAACTTATATACTATTTATACACAGCAAATATTCTAAATATTTTTCATTATAGTAATCCTATAAAGTAGGACGAAACATCTTATCTAACCTAGAATATATGTACTGAGCTAAGTCATATTAAAATGAGTTATAATATTACTTCAAAAGGCGTTATGGACGTATTCAATTGATCTAGCAGCCTGTCGGAGAATTAGCATTTCATATTTGAGATACTCCACGGACTCTGTAGGTAAATTAGATCAAAGTACTTTTTATGTGGATATTTTCAATTTTGGTTTCGTAATTTCATTAAAATTTTGAATTATATGAGAGTTGTGCAATAGTAGCGATATAGGAACAAGCTCAGTATTAATTGATAAATAATCGTTAATTAACTGAATATCAATTAATTAATGGTGCTTTCTTGGTTTGATTGAAGATTAAAGAGCCTTTTTAAATTATAAGCAGAACAGATCAATGTCCATTCTCCTTTAATCTTTTGCTCTCCTCTTAAAGAGAATCTCCTAAATCCCATAATTTCTTTAATGATTCCAAAAACTGGTTCTACTGTCATCTTCCTTTTTCTGTAAATTGATTTCCCTTTATCTGTTTTAAGTTTTTGCCGCATCTGATCTCTAACATTCATAACTTGATCTGAGTTCTGCTCACTGTGATCCTTTGCCAATTGTTTGTCCAACCATTGATTGTGTTTATCTCGACCTGTAGCCAGATAAGGTTCTATGTTTCGACTTTTAGTCTGTTCTTTATTTTTTGACTAAAATAGCCAGTATCCGCGGCCACATTTTCTACCTTCCCTAATGATTCATCTATCTTATCCAAGGTAGGTATTAGTTCTTCTTTATCATTACAATGTGCATTGGCTAAGACTCCCACGATGAGCATCTCATCATTAACAGCTGCCTGTCCATTATAACATTGGTCAAAACCCTTCGAAGTCTTCATGATTCGTTATTCTGGATCTGTAAAATTATATTGATCTTTTTTCGATGGTCCTTGTTGGGGTGCCTTGGGAGTCCTCCCCCTTGGTTTATTGCCTATCTGTTTTTCTAGCGCTGCTCGTGCTAACATTTTCTTATCTTAAATCTCTTTTTCTTCTTCATATTTCACCTGTGCCCGATGCTTCAATACGGTCTTAGCTTCTTTTAGTTTTTCTAATCGATTCTCTCTTCTTTCGATCTCCGTTGGAATATCTAAGCCCAATTCGTCTTCATCTGCTTGTTCTGCTAACTCCAATAGCTTACTCACTTCTTCTTGCAGTAATAATTCTAATTTCTTGATTCTATCATAACTCATCGCATGATGCCTCGAAGCATTAGCCTGTATTTTTGTACCATCTACGTTTACATTACCTACTTTAGCAAAACCCATCTGTTGGGCTATCAGAAGTATTTGAACAAACAAAGCGTCTAACTCTTCTATAAAACGCCTACGAAAAGTCGCTATACTATCATGATCTGGATGGTAATTGCCCCAGACATAGTGCATCGCTACAGAATCATAAGTTGACTGCTCTAATTTGCGAGAACTGAAAACTCCTGTCGAATATCCATAGAATAACATGCCCAGCATTAACTTGGGATCGTACGGCGGACGTCCAGTTTTACCATAAACTTTATATAGTTTTGTTAAATCTAATTCTTCAACCACTTCAACTACAAATCGGGCCAGGTGGTTTTCTGGTAACCATTCATCTATAGATGGGGGAAGTAAACTAATTTGGTTTCGATTTGCTCTTATAAAGTCTCGCATAAAACATATTTTATTGCGATTACTAAAATACATAAAGTATTAGCTTTCACCTCATTTTATTCTTCTATTGTTAATTTATGAGTTCTCCGACAGGCTGCTAGGCCAAAAGAAGGATGGCGGGGCCTTTTCTAATGAAACAGCGGAGCTGTTGCATTTACTACTTGAATTCAAGAGATCTATTAAATGCCGCTATATTATTACTCAATAAATGCATCAATGTATATAAAATTTAATTGAGATATAAATATAACATTACATTATCTCACTCTGACCATATGCTCTTTCTGGTTATCACTTTCTTTCCTAATCATTAAGGAATAATTTGCCAGAAAAAACCGTATCCATAGCAGATCGTATTTAGTATAACGCTGATTTGTCAAATTAGGAATTTTCATGATTGAAACTAATTTTCTTTGACATTGCAGCTGATGTTTTTGGATACATGATTTACTACTTTTTTAGCAAACCTATAGTCTTATGCACTTAATCATGTAATTCTAATATCTAATTGTGTAACAGCATTGATTGTTAAGTGGTTACCTTTGTAGTATATTAGTAATCAATATGTTAGGTGGTTTTAGTGGTAGTCAGTAAATGCCTCAATATACCTTTGCTTATGATAGATAACGATATACTATTCAATCACAACAATTAGAAAAATAAAAACATATGATAATACAAATCAATACAGACAAGACGATAAATGGAGATCATAAAATGCGAGAATACTTTACTTCTCAAATAAAAACATCCCTGGCAAGGCATGCGTCACATATTTCTAGAATAGAGATACATGTTAAGGATGAAAATGGTACTAAGGATGGAATTGGTGATGTGTCATGCATGTTGGAAGCTAGAATAAATGGAAGGCAACCTATCGTCACAACTAGTCAGGCTGATACGATGGAGCTTGCTTTGGCAGGTTCTATAGGTAAGGTAGAAGCTGCATTAGCATCTATTCTTGGAAGAATTCAAAGTCATTAATCATCATTAAGAATATTATTTAGAAAAATATGGCAACTGGATAAGTTACTTAAGTAGAATCATGTCAAGATGTATATTGGAATGTAGAGGGACCGATTTTAAAAAGTAGCATAATTTTTTTGAAATACAAATTGAGAGAAAATATAGTTCTATTTGTCTGTCTCAGCGGAAAATAAGGCCAAAGAATGACGGGGAAAGAAAGATATTACCGAGGAGTAGGATGTGCACTGATTGTAAAACTTTAGCCCCTTTTCGCACTATAATAAATACTATTAAAACAAAATATTAAAATATTAAAGACCTAAAAGAAATAAATATGGATCAAGCACAAGAACAAAAAATCATAAGTATACCTAGAATAGGTGACAGTGCGCCAGAGTTCAAAGCCGTTACTACACAGGGTGAGATTAATTTCCCTTCTGATTATAGAGGAAAATGGATTATTCTTTTTAGTCACCCCGCCGATTTTACACCTGTATGTACGTCAGAGTTCATGATGTTTGCTAAGCGGCAGCCAGAATTTACGGCTCTTAATTGTAAGTTGGTAGGGCTGTCTATTGATGGTCTATACAGCCACATCGCTTGGTTGCGGACAATAAAGGAGAAGATCGAATATAAGGGAATGAAAAACATGGAAGTGACATTTCCCTTGATCGAGGATATCAGTATGGAAGTTGCCAATAAGTATGGAATGATACAACCTCATGAAAGTACGACTCAAGCGGTAAGAGCGGTGTTCTTTATTGATCCCTTAGGTAAGGTGCGTGCAATTATCTATTACCCACTTTTATTGGGCCGAAATTTTGATGAATTGAAAAGAGCACTGATTGCTATGCAAACTGCCGATGCTTATAATGTAGCGACACCAGCTGATTGGATGCCTGGAGATGATGTGATCGTACCTCCGGCGGGCTCATGTGGAGTAGCTAAAGATAGAATGGAAATCAAAGAGGATGGAGTTACCTGTCATGATTGGTTTTTCTGCACCAAAAAACTATCTGTGAAACAACAAGAGAATCCTTCAAAAATAGAATTAGAACCCGCTAAAGAAAATAATTATGATTGGGAATAATAATATAGTCATCGGATTTTTAATCATCGGATCTTTTATGGCCTACGATTTTTTACTGATTTATCTGCGCAACATTTCGTCAGGCAAAGAAGAATGGGACAATTCATATTCAATTGGTAAGCATTTCGAAACTAGATTAGCCCATGTACATGGGAATCTATTTGCATTCCTAAATATTCTTATTGGTTATTTAATATTGATGTTTAGTAAGGATTTTGGTAATGACAAAGGTATCTCATGGTTGGCTTTGATCGGTTTATTTATATCATTAGTGATTCTTACAGAAGTTTATTGTGGTGTGTCTCTAGTATTAGCCTTGATAGGAGCTATTGCTATGGCTATTTCTGTATTGTGGTTGGCTATTTCCTTTTGGAAAATGAAGGAAATAGCAGCGGATCGATCTGGTAGTGTAAAACACATTAGATGGTCACCTTAAAAAAAAGTAGGTTAGAAATAAACAGTAAGACTAAATGTAAGCCTACCTAACCAAATCAAGTAACTCCAAAATACTGAGCTATGAGAACCACACTAGTCATTGAAGATAATTACAATATCCGAGAAAATCTGTGGGAGCTACTAGAACTCTCAAATTTCCATGTCACAACAGCTAGTAACGGGCTTAGGGGTATAGATTCTTTGAGAAGTGAAACCCCAGATCTCATCATATATGATGTCTCAATTCCCGAAATGAATGGATATCAAGTCCTTGAGTTTGTTAAATCAAAACCAGAAACAGCTAAGATTCTATTCATGTTTGTAACTTCTATTGTCCAAAAGAAAGAAATTGAAAAAGGGGTGCTTTCTGGTGCAGATTCATATCTGACCAAACCGCTTAAGGAGGCAATACTTTTTGAAAATATAGAAGGGTTATTAGACTATAATGTAACAGGAAAAATAGTACACAGTCCATATTTTGTAAATAGAAAATAAAATTTAGTAGATGATAACAGCAAAAGTATTTGATGAGATATTCAAACCGAATGAATCAAAAAAGGCAGAAATTGTGAATTTTCTTTTGGAACATTTACAAGAATACGGAGACCCCAAAAGTGATATTCAAAAAGCGATAGACTATTCAGTCAAGGAGTTTATTTCTTTTGGAGGTTCTACAATAATAGTCATGAAAGACAATATAATAGTAGGGGCTTCTGTAGTAAACAGAACAGGGATGGGAGGATATATTCCTGAAAATATTTTAGTGTACATCGCTATACATCGAAATCATAGGGGAAACGGCTATGGTAAAACTTTGATTCAGAATATAATCGATAATACCGA